>NZ_DIXC01000011.1 GCF_002435945.1 Mesotoga sp. UBA6090 | reverse complement strand
TTATCCTGTCAAGCTTCTTTCTCAAGCCACTCGTCATTCTGTGGTTCTCTTTGTTCAGTATCTTCCTAAGCTCTTCGTTCGAAACCTTCCTCAATTCAGTTATCGTGGGGTAAATGCTCAGAACCTTCAAGGAGGTATTTGATCTGTACTGCCTATCCATAATGTGCAAGTATTCGGGGAAATACCTCAATAGGACTGAATACAATCTGTTGCACTGTTGACTATGAGACTTAGATACAATGTTGAACATAGTCACCAGTTTAGTTATCTTCGCTCCCACCCCTGAATATCTTGCCTTGAGACAATAAGAGGGATGTTCCTTGAAGGTAAGAGCTATTGCCTTGGCATCCAGACTATCGCTCTTTGCTCCAGAACTGAAATGATACTTCCTGGCTTCTTTGAACCTACAAGGTGGTAAGACATACACCTCTCTATTGTTAATGAGAAGGTAGTCTCCTATCCTGTTGTTTGCTTCTTCGATCACGAAAACTGCCTCTGGATAATCGTTAAGCAGTCTTTCGTAACCTTTAACAGAGTCTGGGATCTTGAAACTCTTGTCAGCCTTGAGGTCATAGCAAGTGTGGGAGTCAGCTGACCAGTCGATACCTACGATCGTACCACTTTGCTTTTTCATCTAACCAACACCTCACAATAAATGGATTAGCAGTCTGTGAGTACCGATTTCCCTGTTGTAGAGTTCCTGAGGATCTTTCCCCGGATGAACTTATCATAGAACCTGAAGTACTCCCAGGAAGAAGATGAGTGCTGTCCCCACGTAGCTCTTCCTCCATAAGGAAGGCTGATAGACTCCAAGTCTCTACCTTCTCCCTGACTGCCACCATCATTGTAGAAAAACCATTCCTTAGAATTCAAGTCATTGCTTATATACCTACAACAGACTCGGTTTTTTACATTGCGTTAACCAATAACCTATTGATGCTGAGCTTAAAAAGCCGATGATAGAAGTTACTGGGGCCATGAGAATTCATTTGATGAAGGAAGGGAGACCCAATAGTTGCGGACGAACGACGTTCACCCTTTCTAAAAGGAGAATCTCGACACAGCACTTTCTTATGCTCTCGGTTCAATGCTTGGTCTCAACAGTATTCAAGTGATACTTCATGAGCAACGGCGCTGATCCGCACAAAAAACTTTCGGGTAATAAATAATAACTCAACCCCAGTCAAAAGGAACGCAATTGTTTTGCGTTCCTTCTAGCTGATATGCTCTTTATCAGGCTTTCTGTTGAGAACAATGCCTACTTCAAGATTTCGTTCAGCTCTTCAACGCTCTCTATTCCTTCGTCTGAAATTTCGAAAAGGATTCCATTGAAGATGAACTTGACTTTTTCCCCTAGCGCAAAAACCTTTTCTACCCACTTGCTTCTGTCGGCTAACTCAAAATAAGCTTCGCTGTAAGCAACAAGGCTTATCGGTTCAAGTGTCTTGACCTTTTCATCGTCCTGAATCCATATCTCTCCTTCGAGAGCAAATCCTACACTGTCAACAAACTTGTAGTCAGAGGCTCCACCTTCGACAAACTGGTCTTGTTCCATCTCGGCAACAGACTTTGCAGCCATTACGGCATCTACAGCGGGGGCCCCGCTGAAACCGCCCCTGTCTCCCATGGTAGAGGTCTGTACTCGCTCAGGGGCGATCAGGTAGGAGGTGAACTCGTTAATTATGTTGAATTTCTTTGAAAGAGCAATGATCTCCTGTTTCACTTCTTCTTTTGCTGCTTCTGAGAGAGAGGAATCGTACCTGTAGAAGTTTGCAAGATGAGCAATTCTTTTCTGTGCCCAGATCTTTGCAATGAATGGGCTGTCAGGCTTCTTTGAAACTCTGAAGAGATACTCATATCTGTATCTCTCCCCGCCTCTTGTGCCTTCGACGATAACTTTCAGATCGCCCTCTTCAAAGTAAATGCCGGAGAGTCTTAGAGCCTGTCCGGAGAAGAGAGAATGCGGCCCAGTCGGGAGAACCTTCGCGACCTCAGATCCCTCGATAGATATAGTCACGTTTTCCAGAGCCGGCGTCTCGATCGTTCTATATAGATCGGTTACTTTTCCTTCAATGTTTTCGCCTTCGACAATGTAGCTTACTCTTCCTGCATTTTCCTGGACAAGTCTGTCCAGCAGTTCAGCAACGACGCCCGTTCCTACTCCGAAAGAAAACAGGTGGATATTTCTGGCTCTGGCTTCGGGAGTTGCATCGTTGATTATCTTTCCCGTGTCTGTAATTCCTTCAGTGGGGGCCCCATCTGTGAGAAAGAGGAGCACTTTGAATCTTCCCTGGTCGTCCTTGCTGAACATGTCTATGCTTGTCTGAAGAGCGTCATAGATATTTGTCATTCCATCTGCTTGAATGCGCCTTACATTTTCTATCCAAACAGCCCTTTCCGAAGCATCAAGCAGGCCTCCCGTGAGATTGTGGACTTGGCCGTCGAAAGTCACAATCGCAAAGCGGTCCCCGGAGCGAAGCATCTGAAGGACCTGCTTTAGAGCTCTTTTTGCCTGTTCAATCTTCTCTCCGTACATCGAGCCGGAAATGTCGAGAACGAAGACCACATCCTTGGGAATTATTGTTTCTTCTTTCAGTCTAGGAATAATCGTGAGAAGGAAGTATCCTTCATTCATGGCGTCATCCCAGTGGGTGGCGAGGGATGAAGGGATCTCGTCTTCCGATGATGTAAGAACTAGGGCTACGTCCGAACCTGGCATGAAATCAGTTGCGCTAAATATGTAATCCCTGCCAGACGCGCCTATCATCTCTTTGAACGGGTGAGTCGGTGAATAGACCTCTGCAATCTGAAATGGAACCGATACTCTAATGCTGACAGTTCCTATCGGCGCAGAGAGAAAGCTATCAATCTTCAAAGGATAGATCATCGAATAAGAATTTGAAGAAATCTCGAGAGGCTGACTGTATTGGATCAGGAACTGGCGTTTCTCTCCCGGTTCAAAGGGATATATGCTCATTCGGATCAGTTGAGTTCCAACGTATTCGAGCAATGCCGGGTCTTTCATTTTTGCGACGATTTCCTGATAGATTTCTCGTGCCTGATCGGCCGGCAGAACTTCTCCCTTGAGAACCTGATCTCCAATCTTCATAGTGAAGTCGCTAATCACGGCCGAAGAAGGTATTGGAAAGAGATACACCGCTTCAAGCAATCTCTTGGATGTGTTCTCAAATTCCTCCTCGATAACCACAGTTGCAATTCCATTTTCGACTTTTATATGAACATTGTGAGTGTTCATAACAAATCCGCCCAAATCCCTTTCAACCGGATACGGCGGAACCACAACCCCGTTTGAAATAACAGTTGTGCTAGCCAAAACGAAAAGAACCATTGCCCCAAAACCCTTCATTCTATCGCCCCCTCTTTTTCCTCACTGCTTATGACATGAGAGAGGGCTACAAAGTTTGCTACATCAATGCGATTCAATATCTGAGAATTCGTCAATAGCTTATTCTTGGCTCAAAAGAGATTTGAAAATGCCCTTTATCTTTACCAACAAAAACCCGGAGATCGAAGATCTCCGGGAATATCTAGCTGGTCCAAAAAAACTAGAATATCGAATCAGGTTCGTAGTAGAGTTCAGCGTTATCAGCTGTAATCAGCTCGGCAGCGAGGATTATTTTTGAAGGAATCTGCTGCTGATAGAAGCCTTCGAGAGGCTGGCCCCTCATTGCGAATACAGCCATCGAAATACCCGTAGCGATCATTGACGGTGGATATGTGACGTCTGCCTTTACGAGAGGGTCATTGTCGATGATCTTCTTTACCATTTCCTTTGATCCGGCGCCACCAAGGAAGAGCTTGATATCATTTCTTCCAGATTCCCTGTAGGCTTGAAGAACTCCAACAAGAACGTCGTCATCCTGCGCCCAAACAGCATCAATCTTAGGATACTTCTGAAGGTAGTTTTCCATAATTTCGAGTCCGCGTGCAGTATCCCAGTAAGCCGGCTGAGAATCCAGGATCTTAATATCTGGATACTTCGCCATGACTTCATTAAACGCATCTACTCTTTCGGTGTTGATTACGCATGGAATACCTTCAAGAACAACTATATCGCCCTTGTAATTCAGGGCCTGTGCTAACCATTCGCCAGATACTCTTCCAAGACCGGGGTTGTCGCCGGCAACATACACATTTTCGACAGGCTTGGTGAGGCCTCTGTCAACAGAGACAATGAATATCCCACTGTTGTACGCTTTCTCAACTACTGGTGTGAGTGGCTCGGAATCATGAGCAAGAATTACAAGAGCATCGATGCCCTTCACCATGAGGTCTTCAACGTCTCCAACCTGTTTCGCGGGTGAATCGGCAGTAACAAGGAAGAACTCAACATCGGGATCCTTTTCGTTCCAGTCCTTTATTGCTCTCTGTGCCCACCATACTATTCCACCTGTCCAGCCGTGATCTGCACTCGGGATGGCGACACCAATCTTAATCTTCTCGGCGGCCATGGCAAAAGCCGAGAGTACAAACACTACCAGGATCATGAGAACTAATGCCTTTTTCACAAAAAACACCTCCTATTTCCTTTGGCCCCAACGGGGTTATTGAGCTCTCTTTCTCTGTATCAAGACCGCGCCAATTATGACTACTCCCTTGACCGTTCCTTGCAGATACGGCGAGACTCCCAGCATGTTCAGCATGTTGTTGATTATTCCGAGTGTGATCGCTCCGATTACCGTTCCCAGGATCGAACCTGACCCACCCGTCATTGGTGTTCCACCGATTATGACTGCAGCTATAGCATCCAGTTCATAGTTCAGACCACCATTTGTAGAACTCATAGAATTCAATCTGGCCGAGAGGAAGACAGCGGAGAATCCCACGGTTATTCCGACTGCTACGTATGACATAAACCTAGTTAGATTTACCTTTATTGCAGAATACTTTGCGACTTTCGGATTGGAGCCTACAGCACAAAGGTACCTACCATAACGTGTCTTATTGAGTATTATGGCAAAGACTACCGCAAGACTTATGAAAACGATAACCGGGTTCGGAATTCCTAGAATGCTCCCCATTCCAAGATCTGGGAAGAGCCTACTCTGCGATCTGAAGACACCTGCGCTTCCGATATACAACGCCATTGATCGGAATATCGCCATAGTGCCCAGGGTGGCAATGAAAGGGGCAATCTTTCCGAGAGTAACCATCAATCCATTAAGTGCTCCCAGACCTGCGCCAAAGAGCAGACCGACGAGAAGTGCCAGGAGTATTGCCCATGCTTCCCCCCCTGCACCGAATATCCCAACAAGCCAGTTAAGCGCAAGAATCACGACTCCACCTACCAGAGCAACCATCGACCCAACTGAAAGATCTATCCCTCCGGAAATGATGACGAATGTCATTCCAAGCGCTATGATTCCAGTATAAGAAACCTGCCTCAGAATATTTAGAAGATTCTGAGTCTGAAGAAAATACGGGCTGGCGAAAGCGGATATCACGAATAGAATCGCAAGAGCTATTAATGGACCAAACTTCTCGTATTCGAATCGTCTACCAACATTTTCTCTTGCCATCTAAGCAACCCCCTTGAGTCCAGTGGCGTGAAGCATTATCTCCTCTTCGTTGATATGGTCTCCTTCAAGGATTCCCGTTATCCTTCCTTCTTTCATAACGATCACTCGATTACACATGCCTATGATTTCTTCAAGTTCAGAGGAGATCAGAATACAGGATACACCTTCCCTAACTAGCTCGTTCATGAATCTGTATATTTCTCTCTTCGAGTTTACGTCAATTCCTCTCGTCGGTTCATCAAAGATGAATATTTCGGGCTCCGGATCGAGGGATTTGGCAAGAGACACTTTCTGCTGATTCCCACCGCTGAAGAACTCCAGTCTCGTCTTCAGAGAGGCTGCCCTGATGTTGAATTTGTCGACGTACTTCTTTGTCTTCTCCTTCTCCAACTTGTTGTTGATCAGTATCTTAGAGTAGGCAGGCAGTGAAATGAGAGTGGTGTTCTTTATCATGTCGAACGAAGTGATAACTCCGCTTCCCTGGCGGTCTTCAGACAAATAAGCTATTTTGTTCTTCACGGCATCGATAGGAGATTTAATCTCAACAGGTCTTCCGTTCATGCTGATCTTGCCGGAGTCTTTCTTCCTGATGCCAATGATCGTCTCGGCAAGCTCAGTCCTTCCGGCGCCTACCAGACCAGCAAAGCCGAGAATCTCACCTTTGCGAAGACCGAAGGAAATGTCTTCCAGAAGGCCATGCGAAGTTAGACCTTCAACTTCAAAAACAATCTCTTCAGATGGCGAAACCTTCTCGGGAAAGACTTGGCTCAGTTCACGACCAACCATCATCCTCGCCATTTCTTCTTCATCTGCCTCGTCAGTTCGGCTGGTGCTAATCATCTTTCCATCTCTCAGAACCATAACCCTATCACAGATCTCCTTGACTTCCTTAAGTTTGTGAGATATATAGATGATCGTGACGCCGCTCTCTTTGAGATTTCTCATTAGGTCAAAGAGGATTTCAATTTCATTGAGAGTAAGAACAGTCGTCGGTTCGTCCATTATCAGGAGCTTAGAATCAAAAGCAATTGCCTTCGCAATTTCAACCATTTGCTTCTGGGCCACGCTCAACCTCTCAATCTTCTCTTCGGGATCGATCGATTTCTTCAACTCCTTCAGAAGAGAAATGGTTCGCTTCTTCATCTCTCTTGTGTTGAGGAACCCCTTGCGTGTAATCTCACTTCCGAGGAAGATGTTCTCATAAACATTGAGCTCATTGATCAAGTTGAATTCCTGAGGGATAATAGAGATTCCTATCATTTTTGCATGCAAGGGGTCCTTGATATCTACTTCATTACCCTCAAAGAAGATCTTTCCCTCTGTGGGTGTGTAGATTCCACTGAGAATCTTAACAAGTGTAGACTTGCCGGCGCCATTTTCTCCGATTATCCCGAAGATTTCTCCCCTGTTTATCTCAATGTCTATATTGTCGAGAACTCTGACCCCTGAGAATTCCTTTGAAATTCCTTGGGTCTTTATTAAGGCATCACCCATTAGGTCACTCCTCAACTTCTCATTGCATCGTCGAAAGCGACGTTTGAAGGCTCGAAATCAACTTTCCTGACAAACTCGGCCGCTTCCTTGGCACCAAACTCTCTTTCCATTCCACTGTCTTCCCATTCCACTGAAAGAGGACCGTTGTAACCGACGTTATTAAGCTCTCTGATGATTTCTTCAAAATTGACGTGGCCGTGACCGAGAGACCTGAAGTTCCATCCCCGTCTAGTGTCACCAAAGGTCATCATTGATCCAAGTATCCCTGCCCTTCCGTCCAATGTCACGGCAGCATCCTTCATGTGTACATGATAGATCCTTTCTGCGAAGTCTCTTACGAAGAGGTGGGGTTTTACTCCCTGCCAGATGAGATGGCTTGGATCGAAATTGAATCCAAGCGTCTTTCTGTAATTGAATACCTCTAACAGTCTCTTTGCGGTGTAATAATCAAACGCGATTTCGGTGGGATGAACTTCAAGAGCGAAGGTAATTCCTTCAGCGTCAAACTTATCGAAAATCGGTGTCCAGAGATCAACTATCTCTTTATAAGCATCTTCCACCATTTTTTCCGTTGTCTGAGGGAACGAGTACCAGAACTTCCATACAGGAGAGCCTGTGAAGCCTGTTACAGTATAGCAGCCCATGTTCTTTGCAGCTGTAGGAGCGTACATCATCTGCTCGATCCCCCATGCTCGAATCTTTTCGGGATCCCCTTTACAGCTGGTAGGAGCAAATCCATCAAGCCTTACGTCATAAAGATCTCCCACACACTGCCCCATAAGATGGGCACCGAGGGCCCAGCATTTTAGCTTGTGTTTTTCGAGGATTCGCCTTCTTTCATCGACGTACTTTGGATCCTTCGCAGCCATTTCAAGATTCATATGATCGCCCCAACATGCTATCTCCAAACCATCATATCCCCATGAACTGGCCTTCTCGCAGATTTCTTCGAAAGTGAGATCGGCCCACTGACCGGTAAATAGTGTAACAGGTCTCTTACCCATACTAAAGCCTCCTAATTACAGATCTAGCCAAACGCTTCCCTTCTGGGAGCTCTCGACTGCCTTTCCAATGAATCTAACTCCTGCCAGACCATCCTCTACTGTGGGAAAGTCTGCACCAGAGAGATCTTCTCCATTTTTCTTCTTTATAAGAGTCGTTGCGAAATTTCTGTATATGTTCGCAAAAGCTTCGTAGTAACCTTCGGGATGTCCCGCAGGTATTCTGGAGACGTTTGCCGCAGACGGGAGCATGTAACCTCCACCTCTTGAAAGAATTTGAACCGGTTCCCCAACGTATGCTATCTTCAGGTAGTTTGGATTCTCCTGTTCCCACTCTATTGATCCCTTGCTTCCGAATATTCTGACTTTAAGGCCATTGTCATGACCAACAGCAACCTGGGAGGCCCAGAAGACTCCTCGTGCCCCATTGTCGAACCTGACGAGAATCTCGGCGTTGTCATCTAGGGTTCTGCCCGGGACAAACGAGTCAAGACTGGCACAAAGCGACTTGAGCTTGAGGCCCGTGATGTAGGAAACTGTATTTTCAATGTGGCTTCCAATATCGCCGACACAGTTCGATTTTCCGGTCTGTGAGGGATCCGTCCTCCATGCTGCCTGCATATTGCCGGTATCTTCCAGTCTTGTAGCTAGCCAGTCCTGAGCATACTCACCCATGACAACCCGAATTTCACCTATTGCTCCATTCTGTATCATTTCTCTTGCGTGTTTTACCATTGCATAACCGGAATAAGCGTATGCGACGGCAAAAAGCAAATTCCTCTTTTTTGCCAAATCTGCAAGTTCCTGTGCTTCAGATTCGTTGACTGTAAGAGGCTTTTCACAAACGACGTTAATATTTGCTTCGAGAAATTCCTTTGCGATTGCGAAGTGAGTAGCATTTGGAGTACAGATACTTACGAAGTCAATTCCATCTTCTCGCTCAGATTCTTTTCTGGCCATTTCTTTGTAGTCTTTGTATACTCTGTCATCTGAAACTCCAAGTTTTTTGGCCGTTCTTACAGTGTCGTCATAGTAAATCGAAAAACACCCGGCCACAAGCTTTGCAAGGCCGTCTATTGCTATTGCCTTTCTATGAACGTCACCGATAAATGAACCCTCGCCGCCGCCTACCATTCCATATCTTAGCTGACCAGCTGAGGCGACTTCTTTGCCTTCAATCATCTCTCTCACCTCGCGTGTATTTGTTTTTCTAACAGCAGAATACAGAGAAAAGGAGGAAATTTCCCTTTCTCTTAAATTATAGCTAAAATCGAAGTCAATTCTTGCATCACATCTGGCTCAAATAACGGGAGGAAAACGGAAGAATTTTGTGAGAAACTGAATTGATTTTTGCTGTTTTCATCAGATGGACCCTAATCATCTCAGATCGTTCCTGGAGCGCTTAGAAGATGCTTGCACAAATATCATCATAGTGCCTTTAATTTTTTGCCCCATAAAAATATTTATCCACGTGAAGGAGGACGGCGAGGGAATACCCCGCCTCAGTTCAAATAAGTCTGGAGTCCCTTTCTTATCTTATTCTTCATCAAAAGGAACAATATAGCTGTCGTTAGACAGATCCACAAAACCTGGAAAGCAAAACCGCTCCATTTTGAGCTTATGTTCAGAATATCCCGTAACGCCACGAATGACCAGTAAGTAGGAGACCAGAAGAATATCCACTGAGCTCTCTCTGGAAGTATGAAAGCTAGCGTCACAGGCATAAGCAAAAGCCAGCCGCTAATCTTCATATTTGCAATGCCGCTCATTTGAGAGGATGAAACTACACCGATGAGAAAGCCGACAACTACTCCGATTATCGAACTCACGACGCTAACGATTATCAGCTTCAGGTAGTCGATGTAGGGAATATCGAATATCAAGGTCGCAATGAGCGCATGGAATAGAGGAATCACAATTCCCATGATACTTCTGCCGAAGATGAGTTCATTCTTTGCGATTGGAGTTACCATGAGAGCTCTCATAGCTCCGGACTCTTTCTCTTCTATTATGTTGAATCCGATAACCATACCGCCAAGGGCAAAAGAAATAATGACGACAAAGCTGAAACCAAATACCGTAATCGGAGGAACAAGTCTTCCTTTATTGCTCTCCTTCACTTCGAGCGATCTCCATACATCGAATTGAATTCCCGATAGAACTAGTTTCGCAGCTTCTTCGATTTCTTTCGATTCGTTCCCTTGAAGAACGAGGTTATATGATTCTCCGTCATGATATAGGCCGACAATATCGCCCGTGCCTCGTTATAATTTACGGGAATATAGGCAATATAGTAATCTTCACGATTATCTCTACTTCGAAGGCAATAACTACACCGTAAGTGGGAACTCAAGGCATAGTGGCTGAGATCACTGAGAAGGGCAACCATTCGTTCACCGTTCTTGTTGAGAGCTCTAAATCTAAGAACTACGAATCAGAAAACTTTCTCTTCAAACCTACAACTACCCAGATAATAGCTAATTCAGCGTCCCATCTATCTTTATCTATTCTAATAGGCTTGTATTATGGATTCTCGGAGGTAAGAATCACCAGTCTGATCTCTTCTGGAAGAATTTTATGACGTCTTCCTGGTCGTTTCTTGCGACCGGCTGTTTTCGAACGAAGACAATGTCACCGTCAAGCAGTTTAGGGAACTTGCTGAAGTCCTTTTAAGGGAGAGCTCTCATTAAACCTCGGTGCGAATCAAAGGATCGGAGTTCTCACTCTTGGATACAAGACCAAGATCCCTGTTATGATTCATCCCGGGTTATCTAAGAAGTGGGAAACGCTCTTCAAGAAGGAGTTGCCGGGAATCTTCTTTGGAATTGAATTGCGCTTCTGAAAATCAAACAAGCCTCCCAATGGGAGGCTAGGTTCTTCTAATCTGAGCGCTTCATACACGCAGTTACGCCCTAAATGCTTGGTGGCGGCGGCCGGCCACCATTCAAAAGTACAGTTCACGGGTATGATTCGACTCACTTTCTCCCTTCAGAAGAACATCTATATAGCCGCCCTCATAGATGATGACCTTCCCTATCATCTCCTCGACAAGGAGACGCTGAGAGTAGTAGTCTCCTACCACTAACTGCCAGTTCTTCGAAGTCTATGTCTTCATTGAGAAGCTTTTTCATGTATGAGATGACAAATCCGTCTGCCTTAGCAGCACTCATTGAGATGCATTTCACGTCCCTTTTTCGGTACCACCTTCCACATTGATACCTTCTGTGGTTCGCTCCTGACGAGTACATCTTCGAACCGCAGTCACCGCAGTAGACGAACCCTCTCAGAACAGGCCCCGGCTTAGATCGAACTTTCTTCATGGACGTGAGTTTTGATTGCACTGTTTCCCACGTCTGGATGTCTACAATTGCCGGGATTGCTCCAGGCACCCTGATGGTGTCGTCTCTCTTCGCATGATAGTTGTGCTTTCTTCCCTTCCTGAAAGTGAATGTCCCCGAGTATTTCTCGTTTCTCAACATATCGACTAAGGACGCTCGTGACCAGGGGCCTCCCCTTCTGGTAAGATGGCCCTCCCTATTCAGCCAGGCGACAATTTCCCCATAGCCTTTGCCATTAGCGAATTGTCTGAAGATCTCTCTGACCAAAGAAGCTTCGCTATCATCTATTACATATACCTTCCTGTTTCTGGTTGCTTCAGGATCTCTCACTTCCTTCAACTTGAATCCGAATGGTGGGACCCCTCCAAGAAAGTATCCTCTCTTCGCCACCTTTGTGGTCTTAGTCTCTATCTCCTCCCGGAGGTTTTCTATGTAAAACTGGTTAACTCCGGACTTGATCCATCTTTGAAGTCTTCCGGCGGGAGTTCTGGGATCCACGTACTCTCTGGCATACAAGACATAGACTTTCTTTTCTTCCAGCTGCCTTATGATGACTTGTTCTTCCACGCTGTCTCTCTCAAAGCGGTCCTGCTTGTCCACGAGTATGAAGTTATAGGCACCATTCAGCGCCCTTTCGACCATGGTAGAGAAACCCGGTCTCTTTTCGGTTCCGGAGGCCGTGATCTTGTCGTGGAATTCGTCAATTATCTCGATGGAGTTATCTCGGGCGAAGTTTTTGACTATTTCGAACTGAGTTTCAATACTGGTTTCAGACTGCTTTTTCGTGGAGACTCTTGCGTAAGCAGCGGCCTTTCTCAATAAAAACACCTCCTAGCTATATCATAGGATTAGTCGAGATGTTCGATGAAAAGCGCTTCAAAAACAAGGTATACATATGATAACATAAAGTATAGAGCATCTTTCTTCTTTGGGTTTTTCACAGTGTACGTAGAGAATAGGAGGGTTAATCATGGCGCTTAGTTCGAAAATCGAGTGGACAGAAGCGACGTGGAATCCTGTAACCGGCTGTTCTAAGTTTAGCAAGGGCTGTGAGCATTGCTACGCTGAAAGATTATGCAAAAGGTTGAAAGCTATGGGTAATAAGAAGTATGAAAACGGCTTCAAACCTACTGCTCATCCGGAGTCGTTACATGAACCACTTGACTGGAGACAATCGAGAATGATATTTGTCGTATCGATGGGGGATCTCTTTCACGAAGACATATCCGACGATTTCATAATGAGTGTATTTGAGACTATGAACAGAGCTTATTGGCACACTTTTCAAGTACTGACAAAGCGAGCGGAGCGCCTGCTAGATATTTCAGAAAGGATCAAATGGACACCAAATATCTGGGCTGGTGTGACAGTTGAATGTGCAGACTATAAGTATAGAATAGATTTGTTGAAAAGTGTACCTTCGAAAGTCCGTTTCGTTTCAATGGAACCCTTAATTGGCGGAATAGGTTACGTTGAGCTGAGGAAAGTACACTGGGTGATCGCTGGTGGGGAAAGCGGACCTGGTTCGCGCGCTCTTAATCCAAGATGGGTGAGGGAAATTCGCGATCAGTGTAGAGATCAAGATGTCGCTTTCTTCTTCAAACAGTGGGGGGGGTTCAACAAGAAAGCTAACGGCCGGGTTCTTGACGGTAAGACGTGGAATCAATTGCCTGTCTAGGTTTCTTCAGTTATTCTGACGATGGAGTTCTTGTTTATGGTTTTGCTTCCGGAAGTGACCTCGATCTGCCCATTATCAAGCAATTCTTTAAGATGCGCCCTAACGTCTTTTTTCGACCACTGAAACTTGTCGCTGCAGACGATGAAGTCGCAAATTTCTTCTACCTTCATCTCCTGCCTATCAACCAATTGTCTCAACACCTCGGCGAATGAGTAATTGCTTCCGGGCATGAAAATGGTTAGCTGATCCTTGGAGTATCGATCGTCGTTAGAAAAGTAGTGTGGCGTCTTGCTCAATGAACTCATTACTTCTTTCATAATGGAGATTCCATCACAGTGTTTTGTTAGATGAAATAGATCGTACAATGGAGACTTTTTTTTGGAACTGACCATTGAGTATCTAGTTATCAAAGAACCGGTTTGCTTCTTGAGGTTTGATGAGAAGATCTTAGATATCTCTTCTATATCTTCAATACCATCCAAAGCTCTTTCATCGCCCATGATCCTCTGTACGTCAGAGCTGGTCCAGAATCTTAGATTCCTGTTTACGTCTGAAAGCATGAAATTGAATAGAATCTCCGAGGAATTTTTCTTGGTTGCTTCGACAAGGGTTATGAAGGGTACCGTTCTCGCACTGTAAGGATCAATGAAGAAAAACGAAGCGGAGGAACGACTCGAAGCGTGTCCGAGAATCTTCTGAAAGTCATCCACGAAGTCGCAGTTGAGACATTTAATTACTACTTCATCAGAAAAGGAGTCGTTGAACTCGCAGAGCAGCTCATCAATAGCGGTCTCAAGTGTCTTTATCGTTTCACTATCAATGTCGCAGAATACGAGGTGGTACTTTGTCTTTGGGTGAACCTTCCAGATCTCGTGTGCCTTCCTTAACGCAATTATTGGTGATCCGATTACTCCGTTCTTGAAAACTCCCGGACCGGAACATGTATCAAAATAGAAAACGTGACGGAATCCACTTGATGTCTTCATAAACCACGGTCTAAGATACTTCTCTAGGATCGTCTCCTTAATTACCGAATGCTCCTTTGGATGCCAGCTTTTTGCCATTTATTCCTCCCACAACTTAAAGAGTAATTACCATTCGAAATAGGTTGAATAGCATCTACCGTTCTTCATACATCCCCCGAACGCATATGCCACCGACCTGGTATTCGTTCCCGGTAAATAGAACACCGTAGTGAGTTCCTCAACGTCCTGGCCATTTTCTTGCCAGATCCTTTCGGTAATTTCCCTTAGCTTATCTTCTGATGGCCTATTCTCAGATAGCTGGACCTTAACATTTCTTCTAAGCATACCTATTCCAAAATCCCTTATGCTCAGGATCTTATAGGTCAAATCCCCGCTTTTCAATGCTATCCCCCTGAAAGTTATTACTTCACGTCTGTCATTTTACATCAGTTAACATTCAACACAAAACATACTAATTAACTCGACTTATGAGCACCGAAGAGGTGTCAAGCTCTCAAGATGGTTACAGTTATTACCCTTGTGTTTATATCGAAAGATTAGGTGATATGATTAAACAAAACGTGTGAAGCTTTGCAAAGCAATGGGAGGTGGAACATGAAAGGATTTGACGAGCTTAGGTATATCCGTCCTACGCTAGTCATATTCGTTTTCGTTGTTACTGTTCTTCTAATGATGCTTCCGTACCACGTCTTTCAGAATGAAGCTATAGACTATACACAGAAGATATACTCAGGGATTTTTGAAACATCTGTCGAAAATCTGGCATCAACTCTTAGTGTAGGTTATTTCCAATGGCGCGCAATGTACAATGCGGTGTCTTCTGGAGATGAAGAGTTTGTTAAAGAGATGCTTAGCGAGATTCAGGAGGATTTCCCGGGGATAAGGTCTGCTAGGCTAATAAGCAGACCACCAGACATACCTACTCAAGAGACGTACAAGCTTTCAACAGTTGATCAAGAGCTCTATCTTTATTTCAATATCTATGACAGCCTTATGGAAAATGAGATCTCTGACCGGGTCGTGATTGCGAGAATTGACAAAGATGCTTTGCTCTCGGAGATGCATCTGGATGAAAGAGTAAGCTTAACTTCCGGAGGATCAAAGTCTTTTGCCTATGGGCTGAGGGCTGAAGTAAAAGGATACGACCTCACGAAGTGGCTGATTTTCCACGCTTTGGCGGCCGGGATAATTGGTGTCTTGTTCATGATGGAAGTGCTGGCTCTAGGTCTTTCCAGATACTATGAGATGCATGGTCTTCAGGAGATCACGTATTTGTGGGAGATGGAAGACTCATATACCGCCTTCCATTCTAAGAATGTGTCGAAGATCGCCGGACTTCTTGCAAAGAGAATTGGATTGCGGGGAAAGAAGATCCGGGAAATCGTTAACGGTGCGAAACTTCATGATATAGGAAAAATCGGGATATCTCACAAGATCTTGAGAAAAAGAGGACCGCTCGATGAGATTGAAAGGGAAGTCATTCAAGGACATCCAGAGCACGGAAAAGAAGTGCTTCAACACTTCAAGTACCTGAAGAAGTTCATTCCTTACGCCTATATGCACCATGAAAGGGAAGACGGTACGGGATATCCTCAGGGTCTGAAGGGGGATCAAATACCGCTAGAGGCTAAGATCATTGCCGTGGCCGATGTCTTCGAAGCCCTCACGGCTGACAGACCTTACCGAGACGCTTACTCCTTTGCGCAAGCTGTCGACATGATGACTGAAATGCCTCTTGATCAGGGTATAGTCTCTGCGCTCATAGAGATCCTCCCTGAACTTGAGCCGGAACTTCGCGGGAGAAATCCGGAAAAGTGTTGTGGGATAGGGTGTGAGTGATTTTCTTGGTTCTAGACAGGTTTGATCAAACGAAAAGCAATCCGTTCAAGGGACTGCCATCTTGGCAAGTTTCCTCTGACGCGATTGTGTTTACTCATGTGCTAGAATTCAGTAGCAAGACCTCCATACTATTGGGAGTGAAAGCTTTGGATAATTACACAGTTATTCGTCAAGAACCTGATTCTGAAAGGAATCTTGAATTGCTACTTGAAGAGACGGAGAGGATTTTCTACTATCAGCTCGAACTGAGTGACAAACTGGACGCAAAAGCAACCAGTTTCATTCTCTTCTACTCAATACTGTTTGGTGCAGAAGCGATTGTCGTTTCTACGTTTTTTGAGATGATGAAATCAACGTATTTACTGAGTATGCACTTGCTTGCCTCGAGTGTAATTCTTTCGTTCTTGGGATTGTTTTTTGCTGTATTGGGTTTGCGCCCAAAGGTCTTCGCAATTTCAATGATAAGTAGAGCAGAGATTGACTGCACTGCAAGTAAATCGTATGACGATCTTTGCAAGCACCTAATTGCTTACTACGTTGATGAAGTGCAACCGAACAAGCTCAGCAATGATAAGAAAGCGAGCTGCCTATCAATCTCATCTTTACTGGCAGTACTGAACCTTTCTGTCCTAGCGTTATTTCTTGTAGTAATCATCATAAGGGAAATTTGGGATAGTTGAGGGAGGAATGTCATGAGCAAGAAGTCCAAACCTGAAAAACCGAAACCTGAACCGCATTCTTCGGTTCTTCCACCAAAACCGATTTTTGAAGGAGGACATCATAAGAAGGATTCAGGTGGAAAGGTTGAGGAAAGAAATAGCGTTAGGACGTATTGAAAAAAGAAAAGCAATCCAGTCACGCATAAAAGTGTAACCACATCAGTCATAACAACTTGTTATTTGCAGAAATCTCTTGAACCACAAAGGAAGCTTCGCATGCAAACTCAGGCCAGGATTAATGTTTCTGCCAAATTCATTACAATTCCATTTATCAAATCAACAATCCTTAGAAGCAAATCTGCTATTCTGATCATATATAACACCTCACTATTGACTCTGCTGCAGTTTAAAATCAAACAGATAATTAATTGTAGATACATTAACATACATAATAGAAACATTAAACCCTGGGCATCAGGAAATCCTGACCTCAATTCTCACTATCATAATTATATAACATAATGGCATATAATATGTTGCTTTTGCGTTACATATATATGCAAGTTGAATTACTGTCCCCGATGTTTATCGGTGAAACCTCATATGTTCGCAATTCGTTGCTCCCATTTCGACAACTTGAAGTTTCTTTGTGAACCTAACACATTCCAAAACACAATCACACCGTCCCAAAAAACACCTGAAAGCAGTTTCACCAATCATCTTGCGGTGGCTTAAGCAAATACTTCTTTGCTATCCCAACGGATCCCGTAAGATCACCATTGTGTCTGGAAACTTAGCTCACAAAGCTCACTAATACGTTATAAGAGAAGAGTGATGACCAGCTCCTAAGGACGGCTTTCATAGAGTCTGAAGTGATTCACTTCCAAGAATCTGATTCCGTTTTCTGAGCTGATTCTGACCCTTCTGCCTTCTACGAGAGTTGTCTTGAGCTCATCAACGTCTTGATCTGTAAAGGAGCGTGACTCGAAAGTGACATACTCCCGAGATGCCACATTTCTGCCAAGAATTGCCACATAATAGTCTTTCTTGCCATGGTAATCTCTCCACATAACGCGAATGATCTCGATATCTTGGATTTCCGGCATCCTTATCTCCCTTCAACTGATTGCAGCCGCAATAAACTGGAAAACGTATAGTAATTCTACACGACTTAACTTTCAAAACAAAACCTCCGGATAATCTCGGCTTATGTTATCCAAAAGTTGGAGACCCCCATTAAAAACCATGGACATATTGGCAGTATAGGTTTCCGGATAATTCATAAACTACAAGCGTCGAATATTATGAAGAATACGCTACAATGGAAATAAGTCAACAAGCTAAGGGGGGTTAGTCTTGTTTGAAGCCTACTTGAAAGGGATCTTCGAGAAGTTTAGACATGGAGATGCAAGGGAAGAGAGCTATTACTCGGTTCTTGAGAGACTTCTAAATGATTATGCTGCCGAGAAAAACATAAAGGCCAGTGTTACTACTCTTCCTAAACAAACGGAGGCAGGGAATCCCGATTTCAGAATCTGGGACGGAAAGCAGAACATAATCGGATATATTGAGGCTAAAGAGCCGTCCGTAAATTTGGACTCAGTTGAGAACTCTGAGCAACTGAAACGCTACAGATCAACCTTTCATTGTCTGATACTAACTAACTTCTTTGAGTTTCGTTTGTTCATAGATGGGGAGAAGAGAATGAGCTCTCTACTGGCCTATTCAAATATCATGTTTTCGATGAACAGGGTCCCTCCTGTGCAGGATGAAAGCGGTACTCTTCGACTTCTTGAAGGTTTCTTCGAATCATCAACCCCCAGGGTATTGAGCGCTAAGAGTTTGGCAACAGAGCTGGCCAAGAGGACCCGGTTTCTTAGGGACGAAATAATAAGAGTAGAACTCGAAAGCGGGAATGCCGATTCTGAAGATCTTGAGGGATTCTACGAAGCTTTCAAGGACTACTTGATTTCCGATCTGACGGTCGAAGGCTTTGCGGACTTGTATTCTCAGACAATAACTTATGGTCTTTTCGCTGCAAGGACACGTGCAACCAATGGTTTTAGTAGGCAGCTTGCTTATTCATATATTCCCAAGAGCATCGGGATACTGAGCGATATTTTTAAGTATATCTCAATGGGCAAGATCTCAAAGTCGATGGAATGGATGGTGGACGATATCTCTGCCATACTTGGCGTCGCAGATGTAAAAGGCATTCTTGATCGCTTTTATCACGAAGGAAGAGGTTCAGATCCAATAATTCATTTCTATGAGACTTTTCTAGCAGAATATGACCCCAGCACAAGGGAGAAGCGAGGAGTCTACTATACGCCCGAACCGGTAGTCTCTTACATAGTAAGGTCATTGAATACTATTCTAAAAGAGAAGTTCGGAAAAGCTGACGGCTTTGCAAGTGAAGGAGTAACCGTTCTTGATCCTGCAGCTGGTACCATGACATTCCTTGCGCAGGCCGCTAAGTTAGCAGTTGAAGAATTCACTCAGAAATATGGTGAAGGAACGGTCAAAGGGCTGATAAGAGATCACATAATGCAAGACTTCTATGCCTTTGAACTCATGATGGCACCCTATGCAATTGGACATCTGAAGATGTCTTTCTTTATTGAAGAGCTTGGGTATCGGTTGGGAGATGATGAGAGATTCAAGTTGTACTTGACTAATACACTTGAGAAACACAAGGTACTGCAGACAAAACTCCCCGGGACAGCCTCTCTTTCGAGAGAATCTGTGCTTGCACTGCAGGTCAAGGAGAAGGCAGAGATTCTCGTAATCCTAGGAAATCCTCCGTACTCTGTTAGTTCAGACAACAAGTCTGAGTTCATTGAGGATATCATGAACGACTACAAAGAGGCTGTAAGATCTGAGAAGAACATTCAGCCTCTTTCGGATGATTACGTGAAGTTTCTGCGATTTGCGCAGCATAAGATAGACCAAGCAGGCAAAGGAGTAGTAGGGTTCATAACTAATCATAATTATCTTGATGGGCCGATCTTCAGGGGTATGCGAGAATCGCTTGCGAAGTCCTTCAATGAGATCTATATACTCGATCTCCACGGAAATCTTCTTCGAAGAGGGAAGTGCCCAGACGGTTCTAAGGACGAAAATGTATTTGATATAAGGACTGGAGTAGCTATTGTGATTCTCGTGAAGCATGATCAGGAAAACAGGGGGGTCTTTCGTAGCGATCTTTGGGGGAGAAGAGAAGAGAAATATGCTGAACTCGCTTGCAAAGACACAACCACTACTGTGTGGGAGAAGCTTGAACCCCGCAAACCTCAATTCTTCTTCAGTTTGAGAAATTCAGAACAGCTTCACATGTACAACAGGCTTGTGCCAGTTTCGAGGATTTTCGAAGCCTACAGCAGCGGCATAAAAACGCACCGAGATCATTTCGTAGTTAATTTCGATAAGAACGTTCTGATCAACAAG
Source organism: Mesotoga sp. UBA6090 (assembly GCF_002435945.1). Classification (NCBI taxonomy): domain Bacteria; kingdom Thermotogati; phylum Thermotogota; class Thermotogae; order Kosmotogales; family Kosmotogaceae; genus Mesotoga; species Mesotoga sp. UBA6090. The sequence goes on along the minus strand of NZ_DIXC01000011.1, from coordinate 7,931 downwards.
ATTCGTCAATTTCTTGATCCCCGGCTTGATGACGAAACTGTGCGAATGATGTTTGACCTTAAAGATAACAGGGACTGGAGATTATCTGAAAAGCGGAGAAGGATAATGGAAGATCCTTATTGGGAAAGCAGGGTGATCAAGACTCTATATAGACCCTTTGACTTCAGATGGATCTTCTATCATAGGGACGCAGTTGATTTTGACAGAACAGAGATTATGCAGAATCTCCTCGAAATTCCGAATACTGCTCTGATTTGTACTAGATTGAACCGCGGACTGAGCAACAACTACTCCTTTTCAAGTGATCAAATAGTCGACGTTCATTGCCTTGATAATGCACAGGATTCTATGTATGTATTCCCACTTTACAGGATTGAAGCGAATCAACATAGGACATTATTTGGAAGAAAGCCTCAACCTAATTACAGCGTTGATTTCGTGAAGGAGTTTGATAGAAAACTGAAGCTGAGCGAGTCGCCCGAGATCTTCTTCAACTACATCATTGCAGTCATGTCGTGCAATGAGTACAAGGACCGGTTTGGTGAGTTTCTGAAGAGTGATTTTCCTCGAATTCCAATAGCAGAAGACTTTTCACTCATTGAAGAGGTGGCTCTACTCGGGAAAAAACTTGTAGAGACACATCTTCTCACTTCTTCAGAACTCAAGAGCTCAACTGCAAAATTCCCAAATTCTGGAGATAACGTCGTCGAGAAACCTTTGTACGATTCGACGACCCAAAGAGTTTATATAAATGAAAACCAATATTTCGAGAGTGTGGAAAACGAAATTTGGGATTATATGATCGGGGGGTATAAGGTCTGCGAAAAATGGCTGAAGGACAGAAAAGGCAAAACGCTTTCAAATGACGAGATACTCCACTATCTAAAAGTAGTGACTGCAATATCGAAGACAATCGAGATTCAGAATGAAATCGATGAGTTGTATCCTTTAGTAGAAAACAGTTGCAATCATTGAAGTAGAATCTACAAATGTTCAACTGTGCCACTACTAAAGATTCGCTTTGAAGCAGATCTGTTATATAATGCAGCTAGGTTGGTCACCGAGCTTGCATTAGGTGAGTTGCAGGATTAGGTAGAGAGTTAAGTAAAGGAGGGAACTTCCATTGTTATGTTCATTTGCTGTTGAGAATTTCAGATGTTTGTCGGACACAAAACTAAATGATTTGAAGAGGGTGAACCTAATTACAGGGATTAACAACGTGGGGAAAACAAGTCTACTTGAATCTCTGTTCATATTCTCTGGAACATATAATCCAGAATTGCTTCTGAGAGTGAATAAGTTCAGGGGATACAGCGGGTTTGATATTAATTTTGATTCTTCAGCATCGCCTCCTTGGGAATCTCTTTTCAGAGAATTCAATACAAATCGTATGATAAGGGTTTGCGGTCTGTTCAAGAACAATGGTGAACGGATAATAACCATTTCTCACAGTTTGGAGAACGTTGCCACTCCTGTTAAGATGGTTCCTGTTAAGCATGAAGAGGGCACGTATGCATCTTCTTCCATGCCTATACTATCTGCAACTATGACGGTTAAAGAGATAGGGGAGAAGAAGCAGGTCTTCAGGATAGTATTCGATCCCAACGGCATGAGAATCGAACCAACTCCTCCACCGCCACCTTTTCCTGGAGTTTTCATAGCCGCTAGTAGCAGATTCGACTTCAAGGAAGAAGCGAGGCGATTCAGTTCTCTCGTTAACAAGAAGCAGGAAGGAATTGTCATTGAAGCACTTAGGCGAATAGATAGTCGTGTCAAAGATGTTTCTCTCACTTACATGGCGGGCGAACCGGTTCTGAATGCCGACATTGGAATAAGCCATTTGATACCTTTGCCAGATATGGGAGAAGGTATTACTCGTTTGCTGAGAGTCGTTCTGGCAATTTCCAGTTCGCCTGAAGGCATTGTAATGATCGACGAAATTGAAAACGGCTTTCACTATTCTTGTCTTGGAGACCTCTGGGAAGTCATAGATGAAGTATCAAGAAACACAAATACTCAGGTCTTCATAACAACACATAGTCTCGAGTGCATAAAGAGTGCCCATGAAGTGTTTGGTAAAGGTGACTATGATTTTGCTCTGTTCAGACTTGATAGGATCAAAGAGGAGATTGAGATTATGAGATACGATAAAGAGACGCTAACTTCCTCTCTTGAGTTTGGGATGGATGTCAGATGAAAGAAAAAGACAACGAGAACAAGTTCTTGAGACCAAGGCTAATCTTGGTCGAAGGGGCTGAAGAGTACTTTCTTCTTATTGAGCTATTCAAGAGACTTGGGTACGAGGATATCGAAGTAGGGAATTATGAAGGTAATAACAATTTGGGAAATTTCATGAATTCAATGGTGAAACTCACCAACTATAAGAAGAACGTAAAGGTCATCGGGATTTTAAGGGATTGTGAGAACAATAGACAGGCTGGCTTTCAAAGTATCCAGTCGGCTTTGGAGAAAGTCGGTTTACCAGTGCCAAATGAGGAGGATTCCTTTGCTCCCAACACCAATGTTGCCGTTATAGTACGCCTTATCCCAATCAGTGTTGATGAAGGCTGTCTCGAAGATATCTTCATTCAGTCTTTGTCTGAAGATGAAGCCTTGAAGCCTGCAAATGATTATGTAGATAAGCTTATTGAAATGAAACTGAAGTTGCGACACAAAAAGGCTTTGGTGCATGCTTATCTTGCTTCAAAGCCCGAACCTTACAAATTGATTGGAACCGCAGCAAAGTGCAATTACTGGGACTTTGAACATATTGCATTCAAGCAGCTTATTGATTTCATCGAGGCAGTCGAGAAGCAACCGATATAGTAATCCCCACGATTATCTCTACTTCGAAGGCAATAACTGCACCTCAGGTGAGAACTCAACGAATAATGACTGAGATCTAATGAGTAGGCCAACCATTCGTTCACCGTTCTAATTGAGAGCTCTAAATCTAAGAACTAAGAATCAGAAAACTTTCTCTTCAAACCAACAACTACCCCGATAATAGCACATTCGGAGTCCCATCTATCTTTATCTATTCTAATTGGCTTGTATTCAGGATTCTCAGAGGTAAGAATTACCATGTCAGATCTCTTCTGGAAGTACTTTATGACGCCTTCCTGGCCATTTATACGCACGACTACCATCTGGCCGTTCCTAGCGACAGGCTGTTTTCGCACGAAAACGACGTCACCGTCAAGCAGTTTAGGGAAAACTCTGGAGCCTTCCCTAACATAGAGTCAGTACATTCTTTGATATTGGAAGCTGAGTTATGCCAACAACATATCGACTTGGGTTCCGTTTGATTGGGAAGGAATTAATTTCATGCCTTTGCACAGATTAGAAATATGAAAATGGAGGTATCCATTTCTGAAACCAATGAACCAGAAACAGCTCATCTGATTAACTTGTTTCTCGTTCTCCAATGTGAGGAAAATAATGATAAAGCCCCGGTTGTCCCGGGGCTTTCAATTTCGGTTCGTACCCTATGATGAGTGTACACAAATGCTTGGTGGCGGCGGTCAGAATCGAACTGACGACTCTGCGGGTATGAACCGCATGCTCTAGCCAGCTGAGCTACACCGCCTAATAAATGGTAGCGGGGACAGGATTTGAACCTGTGACCTTTGGGTTATGAGCCCAACGAGCTACCAGACTGCTCCACCCCGCACCGGGTATCTATTATTCTCAATATTTCTATATGAATGACCTGCTTTTTCTGCTTCCATGGTGCCGGGGATGGGAATCGAACCCACACGAAGCCCTCGCTCCAACGGATTTTAAGTCCGTTGCGTCTGCCAGTTCCGCCACCCCGGCAACCGTAAACTATGATAACACCAGTGCAATTCCTTGTCAACCGGAGCTAAAGCTCGACTGTCTGAAGATTCGATGGTATCTGAATCTCAAACTCATACTGCAGTTCTTCGGCGAGGTTTTCAAGTGCTCCCTCGTCACCGTGAACATAGATCAGTTTCTCTGGTTGGAGCTTTCTGGGGAGGTCGAGCAGTTCCTGGTAGTCGGCATGGCCCGAGAAGTTGAAGATATCTATGTTCTTCGTCCCTATTTCTACAGTTTCTTCTCCCAGAGTGATTTTATCATCACCATTCTTGGTTGATTGAAGCACTCTATAGCCATCTGATTCTGGACTCTGATAACCCATGAAGAAAATGCCGTCCTTGCTGTTAGGTAGCATCTGCTTCGCGAAGATGTAAGAAAGTGTATCTTCAACCAGCATTCCAGCTGAAAAGACCAGGAGAGCCGATTCTTTCGAGTAGAGGAGCCTCTCGATACTCTTGGGCGCTACCGTAACATTCTTCTGGAAGTTCTGCATGAACCACTTTCTGTCTTTATCGCTTATGCGTTCGTAATTGCTCATATAAAGATTGCTCAGAGAGGCGACCATTCCATTTGTGTATATAGGAACGGAGGGGATCTTGTTCTTCTGCATTAGCCTGAGGAGCATGTATATTGTCTCCTGTCCTCTCCCAAGAGCAAATACCGGCAGTAATACCCGCCCGCCATTGTCTAGAACGCGTTTCACCGATTTGCTCAGGCGCTCTATTTCGCTATATCTTGTTAGAAGCTGGTTTTCTTTCGCGCCGTATGTTCCCTCGGATATCAGTGTCTCGACCTTCTTTGGAAGCTGGGCCGGAGGGATGGTGAGCTGCTGCGAAAGAGAAATATCTCCAGAATAGAGTATCCGCTTTCCTTTGTGTTCGAGAAAGATCGAAGCTGCACCCATCACATGTCCTGCCGGATAGAGCGCCACATCCACTACGTCGTCTATTGAATATCGCTGGAAGTACTCCATGGGATATATTCTTCTCTTCAGCTCGTTGATCTCGCCGTGATTGTATAGTATCGGTTCTACACCATCCTTGGCGTTTTTCTTCTTCATTACCTCAACGGAGTTCTGAAGTATTCTAAGTGAAAGACCCTTGTTTTCTTGAGCCATCAGGATGGGGGCATTTGGCCATCTTTGAGAAATGTACGGAAGAGAAGAGAGATGGTCGTAGTGGGAGTGGGAGATCATTATCACATCTAGATCGTCTATTTTGTCAATTTCAGGTAGCGACTCGAAACCTTCCTTTACTGGGTGTCTTCCTGCATCAATTAAAATATTTTTCCCGTCCAGACTAAGGAGATAGGAATTTGCGCCTATCTCGCGGCCGCCACCAAGCGGCGTTAGTGTCATCAAATTTCCTCCTTTTTTACAATTCTAACAAAAACGAGGAGAATTAACTTGAACTGTCTCTGATACAATTGCTTTGATCAAAAGGGGTGATCTCATGGAACAAGACTGGACTTCAGTACTAGATTTCGCTTATTTATCGATCCTATTGGGTGTCGCTTCCGTTTTGAAGAGGTTGATTTCTCCATTGAGCAAGGTCCTCATTCCAAATGCCGTTATAGCCGGTTTTCTTGGGATTCTTTTGGGCCCGGAGGTTTTGAAGGTAATTCCCTTCTCTTACGATAGACTTGGAAACCTCGTCTACCACCTGATGGCGATAGGGTTCATTGCTATCGCGTTGAAAAAGACACGGCGCTCAAGCACAAAGTCATCCGTCAACACGGGCTTCCTGATCAGCATGTCGTACGCTCTCCAGGGTATGGTAGGTTTCGTTATTGGTATTGCGCTTGTTGGACTGTTCTTCAAGGATCTCTTCCCGCCCTTCGGGCTGCTCCTTGCCCTTGGTTTTGCTCAGGGCCCGGGCCAGGCCTATTCTCTCGGAAGTCAGTGGGAGGCTCTTGGCTTTACCGGTGGAGGAGCCGTAGGCCTAAGCGTCTCAACGCTGGGATTTCTCTGGGCCGCCTTTGGTGGAATAGTGATGCTGAACACAATGGTCTATAGAAAGCGACAGATCGGTATCCAGATTGAGAAACCGACCGTCAAGAAAAGAATCGAGGCGACTATGAGGGACTTCGAATTCTCGGACATCGACGGCTTTACGATTCAGATTTTGGCTGTTGGAATAGTGTATCTAGTCACTTACCTTTTCCTGAAATGGTTCACGGGCTTAATTGTTGGATTGGGAACATTCGGCGAGACATTCGCTCAGGTTCTCTGGGGTTTCCATTTCGTGATAGGTGTTCTTTTTGCAATGGCGTTCAGAGCAATATATGAAAAAGTAAGGAAATCAGAAAAGTATGAAATTGAATACATGAACGACTTCCTCCTTCAACGGATCGGCGGAGGTGTCTTCGACTTCATGGTTGCGGCATCGATCGCCGGGATTTCCTTCTCGGTGATTCACGAGTATATCTGGCCCGTGATAATCCTTACCTCGATCGGTGGGCTATTCACTGCTGGCTACACAATCTGGTTTGGCAAAAGGATCTACGAGAAGGCACCCCTGGAACACATCGTAACCTTTTTTGGAATGCACACAGGTACGCTTTCGACGGGCATGGCATTGCTCAGAGAGGTAGATCCAACCTTTGAGACCGGAACTGCTGAGGACATGGTTTTCGGAAGTGGCCTGGCATTATTCCTGGGTATTCCGATGCTAATACTGTTGAATATTCCCATACTTGGTTACAAAGCTGAGCAGCCAATCTACTACCTGTACTTCATTCTGGGTTTGTCAGCTTATATCGGCGCGATGTACTTCTTCTGGTTCAGAAAGGCAAAGATAAGAGGCAGAGAAAAGAAGAGTTAGCCGAGCAAGAGTAGCTGAGAAGCGTCGTTCTCCGAAATTGATCAAAATCGGATCCCGAAACAAGTTCGGTATGACAGTCCTTTGCGTCATTCTGGCATGATTCTGGCCAGAATCTCGATTCATAACCCGAGACCCTGTACTCATTACTTTTTACTTTGCACTTTTCGTCATGAACTCGTTTCAGCACCCCAGCGGGCTTTCCGAAAACGTCGCATCCCGTCATCTGAACTTGATTCAGAATCTTGATGCTCACTTCTTGGATGTCAGCAATGAGCCTAGTTCATTGCCATTAGGAAAGGGTCTCCTTTCTTCTTCTTGCATCTTGGAACTTGCAATCGTTCTTTTCTGAGAACGGAGAACCTTTAAACGGCAAACCAGCTTCTGTTGCTCTTCCAACCTCGTACCCCCAACCCCTAACCTCGTTATCAAAAGCCCAGATCCCGGGTCAAACCCGGGATGACGGCGTGAAGTACTCCCGATAGACTGCCACAGTGACAATGTCAGACGATTCTGCAATTCTTTTGTAGGGGCGAACGGCTGTTCGCCCTAAAGAGAACCAATAACGCCACGCATCTAATGACAGGCTCTAAGGGATTACAGCGTCTGGTAATCTTGAAGAACACAACAATCAATCAATAGGTTCTCCTCATGGATTTGATGAGTATTCACAAATTCATCTGACTTTCTGAAGAAATAGATGACCTGAAGAAAAGGGGCGTGCTACTGCACGCCCCTACAACTCTGTTATACTTCTCACTCGCTACCCGATATTTTCAAACTCCAAGTTTCGCAACCTTGTTTAGCTTTCTGGCTGTGATCTTCTTCTCTTTTTCGGCCAACGGATAACGCTCAACCGACCACCAGTTTCACTTCGCCAGTTCGTATATCTTCTTCACATCATCCTTGTCAAGCTTGACGAACTGACCTAGAGGACCCTCTTCAGTTGCCTTCCGGGCCATCTCGTCGAATTTGCCCTCGGGAATCCCGGCACCTGTTAGTGTAACCGGAATCCCAAGGCTTGCGAAGAATTCCTTCAGCCTCTTGATCCCCTCTAATGCCACTTTTTCTTGGTTCCTGAAATCCGGTTCAACGTCCCAGTGTGCCAAGAAGGCGAAGAAGGGAACTTCTAGCCATGCTTAATCGAAGATGAGGGAGGGCCCCTCGAAGCCGCCATGTAGGTGGAGGCTTCAAACCACCGTAAGCTGCTGTGGTAAAGAGCCATGGTAGTGAACGTTACGGGAAAAGGCGGGACGGCGATCCCGTCAGGTG
>NZ_DIXC01000010.1 GCF_002435945.1 Mesotoga sp. UBA6090 | reverse complement strand
GTTCATATAATCTGAGGAAGAGCCACTTATATTCTGCAGCAAACACTTCAGCGACTCGTTCAATATCAGATCAGAAAATATATCAGTGTCAGTCAATGTTTCTCACAGATGATTCTAGTTCATTCCATGGCTTAATGCTATCGCTAATCATTAGAATATTCACTAGATCTTTGTCTTCATTACCGTTCTTTGTCAATCACTGCAATTACCAGTACTTATATTCTGCAGCAAACAATCTGTCGCCCAAGTAATTTTCTGACTCTCTCATGCGCTTTCGATAATAAAATCATTGACTTACCCAATTTTACGAATCATTTGACTTGTTTCCATACATTTGGGAAGAACCGCATCTACTTGCCAAAAAGCCCTAAAAACAACCCGCCTCGATAACTCACAGATTATGCACTACGATGAATTCGAAATAGCGACCAAATTCTGACACCTAAAGCGCGAAAGAAGGTCGAAAAAGCGATGGAACTTTCATGAAATAAATCGGTAAGACATAAGTGAAATTATTAGGCGAGCATAATAGTCTAACTCCATCCGCTAAAAGGAATCTGAACAAGGTATCTATTGATATTATTTACCAGTTGCTTTTCAGAAGTCTAGAGAGTACCTTTTCTATCAAGTTCTTAAGATCATTTTTTCTTTCGGGAGAATAGCCAAACACTCTTTGCATATGGATATCGAAAGGAATTTCTGAAGCTAAGGAATTTGATTTATCTGTTTGACAAATCAAGATTACTGGCTTTTCAAATGAGTGAGCAACTCCTAGCTCATACATAACATTGGGATTTGATCCAGATATATCCGCGATCACAACTCTTGAAGTTCTTATTGAGTTCAACATTCTATCATAAATGTAACCAATATCAATTGATTGGTCTGATCTGACGGGCTCAAGATACAATGATCGCACAGCAGGTGCTATTTGAGAGAAGTAAAGCTCGTCAAATAATCCCCCATAAGGCATAGCAACAAAACAGAATGGGTTCAAGACTTGTTTCATCAATCTTATGACTGTCTCAGCAAGAATTTGTGTGTGAGTTAACCCTGAAGTAAGTATCTCATATTCAAAAGAAGAACGGCTGATTGAAAAACATTCTAATATTTCGTTTTCGTACGTATACCATGTTTGTCGGGACGCACCGCCTGTACAAGGAATAGGAATAATCGGTTTATTCATGGCAATAGAGAGTTCAAGAAGAGTCTTTAGGCCTTCAAGGCCTTCAATCGTAATAATACCATTAGCCTTTATCACTAAGTCAAATCGACGAAGTGCTGGAGTTGATCTTTTTGATATTTCAACCTTACCGATTCTATGCATTAAGTGGTCAGAGTTTATGGGATGAAGAGTGAGGATTTTGCTTTTACTGGACAAACCTTTATCTTTGAGGTACTCTTGTGCTCCAAGAGCAGAAAAATAGTCTATGGCGGTAGATTCCTTAGAATCATTGATGCTCATAGCACCGCCATTAAAAAGAATCCAGTTTTGCTCTTCAACTACTCGCTTGCCAATTTCCTTTGCAAGGGCAATCTTGGGCTCTATATCACACATAATCTTTTTGCTTCCGGAAACGTTTATGTACTTATAGTACTCTCTCAAATTACAGGTCTCTCCTATTGTTTCCGTCTACTAATACAGGACTGAGGAAATCTCCAACATCTCCTGTGGCCAGTCTTGTTTTGCCTGTCTTAGATTTGTTCGTTGCTCGCAAGTCTTTATTTATACTAAATGTTAGCGTACTGCAGTACAAATAAACGTCAAATCCTAATGCTCTTGATGCGGAGAAAATATTCAAGACTCCATACAGGGAGGCAAATGGGGAGTATATATTAACTACCTCTGCGGGAACAGAAAGATCATGCATAAGAGCCAGCAAAGCGATTACAGTTAGGCCAGACACAATTCCTGCATCGAATAACTCGAAACACGTGGCCTCTAATAATTGCTTGTCAATAGTCAATTTTTCCAGGGCAACTATGTGCAGTTCATCCAATCTTTTTGCTTCAACGAATTTCCTTTTAGTTTGCACTTGGAAGAGTTGGTGTCTGACATTCTCTACAAATCTACCGGATCTTAGTGGTATCAAAGAAAAATTAACGCTCTTAGGAGGTTTGTAGTATGATGAGAGCATTATGGCTGTAAGCTTCCAAAATGCTTCTTGATACCTCCTCTTGGTAGACTTGTTCTTTACTCCTATTTCTGCAATTTCAGATATTTCTGAAGTTAGTTCTTCTATTAAGCATTCTTCTTTACAATGGTCAAATTGAAAAACCGTTAGGTTGTTCGACCGAATCAAATTGTCAAAATATCGATCAGCGCTGAGGGTTGTTTCTCGAATTGCTTCAACGGATCGTTTGTCAAACTCCGCTACATAAAAAGGTGTGCCTTCTTTAAATGTGCCAAGAATCTTTTCATAATCATGGTGCTCTGTACTTATTTCTTTGATTCTTGGTAATCCTAAAACGCGAAACCCTAGAAGCGTATCAGATAATTCTTTCATCCTTAAGTCCTCCGCTTTCCTTTGCTCTTTTTCATAGATGAGAATTGTGCGATTTGATAGAAACGTACAGTAGTCTTCAAATGCAAATGAACTCATGTTCTCTTGACCGTAGTAACTAACTAACCACAGTGCAGTTCCTAATTACAGTTTCAAAAAAGTCTTATGTAGGAAATTGAAACAAGAAAAACCAGCATGAAACATATAACCTGATCTACCAGGTAGGACAACACAATTAACAGTTAACAAGTAAATTATAATCAACTTCCGGCTAGAATAAAATAAACAAATGAACTCTTCTCTCGAAACTTGAATCAACAGAAGCAATAACTCTAGCGTTGAATGACTTCTGAGTTTTTTGAAGCCCCTATTGTATATTATGTATTGTAGTGAACCTCATAGGGCTTAATAGCAGATTTCACGAAATTAAGGATTAATGACTTGAATCGGCTAATTGAAGTATTATGGTCGATCTAGCAGCGGGATATATTATTATTAAGACTGCTATTCTCTGATTTTCTGTATATTAAACTGAGATTGTGTGAGAGGTTCTGACAACGTGAGATCTCGGAGAGGCATATCTGCAGTGTTCTCTAATCTTTTTGTACTTCGTCGCTCACACCCTAGCAGAGGTCGATATCCTGAAAGCTGGCCCCTTGTCTTTCGCAGTATTCCCTCAGTCTTGGGAAGACCTTCTTCTGGAGAACATTCCTTTCTCTCTTCATATCCAGAAAAGTAGAACTAACAAAGATCCGAAAGACCTTTCTTATTACCATTCATTGTCCTCCTTTTTGCTATGGAGAAGTCACAGGGACTACTGCGTGTGCGGTTACAGTGAGAAGATCTTTCTTAATGTGTTAAGTTCAAGATGACTTACACCGGCATCTACAAGTGATTTGGTTATTGATTTTGCTTCCATCACGAATCCTCTTTTCTCTTCTTCATTTGTAGTTACTCTCGAGATATCCAGAAGCGCAAAGGCCAGACTAATGTATCTATCGACAATTCTAGGCTCCTTTTCCACAAGCAATCTCCTTATTTCAAGTGTTCTGCGATAGTACTCGAGGGCCTTCTTCCCTTCGCCCAGTCCCTCGTGTATTCTGCCAACGTCGTTCAGGCTCACTCCCAGGTTTCTCTGCAGATTTTCGTCTTCTGGGTCTTTCTCCAAGAGACTTTCATAAACAGCCAGTACTTTTTCATGCACAAACAAACACCAGAGACTCTTTCCCCTATTCTCGTGTTTTTTTCCAAGTTCGTTCATTGTATCTGCCAGAGATTTGCCGATCGCAGACGGTGATAGCTCTATAATTATCTTCTTCAGCCTTTCTTCCTTGTCGAAATCGTATCTTTCTATTACATGGTCACAGACGTTGAAGAAGACAACGGTCTTCCAAACTTTCTCTTCGCTTGATTCAACTGTCTCTTTCAGCAACTCTTCAAGCTCTTCATCCATTCCGGCTTCGTAGAGATGGATTTCAAGGTTTTTTACGACGTAGTCCTTATCAGTTTCGTATTCTTCTCTGTCCATGACCTTTCTGTATTTCTCTGGCCCGTATTCAGCAAGTCTTTTGTGCCCTTCTTTCTCGCTAACATAGTATCGAAATGACCTGTCCTCGCTTGCAAGCCATTCGGTCAGCGTACTGTGGAAGGGAATTATCCTGTTTTCGTTTCTCTCGAATAGAGAACCCAGTCTTCGGATTATTCTCAAGATTTGAGTTTCTTTGTGTCCCAGAACTTCAGACAGCAATTCAATATCGGGAGGCTCTACCGTGGCGAGAATCAGTTCAAGAACCGGGGAGATGTTCTCGCAGTAATCGTCCTCGTCTTTGAACTTGCTGCTGAAGTACGTGTAGTATATCTCTCCGAGTTTCCCGGGGAAGTTACCCACATCTTTCAATGTAAGAGCCTTCTCTTCGAGCGCTTTCATGAAGGCATTGACATATACGAACAGCCCTTCGCTCTTCTGGAGTATCTCCAGTATTATCTTCTCCTCGTCCATCCCCTCTTCCAGATAGGGTTTCAACTTCATCTTGAGATACTCGCGTATGTCTCTTTCGTTTTCCTCCAAGGCCGAGTCGAGTTCGCAGGGGTTCGTCACTCCCTGGAGTTCCGCGTTTATCCCGGCTTCGGATCTGCTCGTTACTATGAACTTCAACCAGGAAGGAGCCTTCTCCAGCTGTCTGGCTATGAGCCTCGCTATCTCGTTGTCTCCGCTTTCTTCACTGGCTTCGTCAAGCCCGTCTATCACTACTGCCAGAGCCTTTCTATCCTTCATCCCAGCCCTGTGGAGAGGAAGGATTACCAGGTTGTAGAAGAGATCGTTCGGATCGTTTTTGTACTCTTCAAGATAATGCTCCACTGGTTGAGATAACACCTCTAACTGCTCTCTGTACTCCGGAATCTGCGTACTCAAGTAATAGACCAGTGTGTGTATGAACCTCACCGGATCTCTCTTCTCTGTGGAGTCGCTTCTGAAGAAGTGGACGGCAACGACCTCGTACATCGTGCTCGCGAGCCATGAGCTAATCGCCGTCTTTCCTATACCCGGCTTCCCCTTTATCCAGAAGACCTGTTTGCTTCCCGGCCTCTTTCCTTCAAGCCATTCTTCTATCTCTTTTTTTAGCCATTCTCTTCCGGTGAAGTCTTTCAGGTGTCTCAACATATCCGGTCCGAAGTCAATCGGGTTGAGTACTTTCAGGAGGTTCTTTTCAAAACCTTCGAAGTCCCAATTCCTGTCTTCAAGTGCGGCCAGGAGTCTTTCGAACTTGACGGAATAGGGGGTATTCTCACATGAAGGGAAGCACTCCTGCATATCCAGCCATTGTATTCTGCAGATGGAGAGGGGAGGTTCGCTCATCTGAACCATAACGGGGAAGATGGAGAGCTCTTTCATCATGGCGGAAGTTAGTTCGTTCAGACAGAAACCGTCCGGCCTTCTCACTGAATGGGGAGTCATGAGATAAAGGAATCTCGCTCTGGATTTGTCCTCTGTCAGCCATTTGAGACCATCTTCTATGTAAAGCTCGAAGTCTGTGCCCGGCCTAATCCTATCCCTGTCGAACCAGACCTCATGGCCTCTCTCTTTGAGATCGTTCTTCATTCTCTCTGCGAGCTCGGCGTATTCGTCATGGCCGTAGCTTATGAATATTCTTAATGGTGACTTTTCTGGCATAGTCTTGCCCCTCCTATAAATCACAGCTTCAAAGGAACAATCTTCTTTCCGATTTCCTTGAAGACATTATCAATGTTTCTCAAAACAACCAGATCCTTTTCTCTGTCTTTCTCGCTCAGTTCTTCCCAGGGACGTATGTCAACATGTATTTTCAGTTGGTCTCTGAGTTTTCTGTCCAGTTTCTTTCCATGGACGTAACCATTTATGAGTTTCCTCGCGAGCCATCTGTTATGTTCAACCTGAGCAAGTGTCTGTTCGTTTTCAGGAAGGATCGCCTTGAAGTCAGCGGGATCTCTTGGATCATCTGTCGATACGGCTTCGAGACCAAGCGATCTTAGCTTCATAGACAGATGCCGTGCTGCATAACGGTTTTCATCTTTGAAGTAGTCAGTCATTCTGCTCCATTCGACTTCAAGCTCTTTCTGAGGTAAGCGAGAATAGACGTTGTGAATCTGCATTGCAAGATCATCACATTCTTCTTCGTTTTTTATTGAAATGCCAGTTGGACAAGAACATGAAATGCCTATTGCCTTCAAAGTATCAAGAGACTCCTTCATTATCTCTGAGCCCTGGTAAGATGAGACGTCCACGAGCACTATTTTGGGAATCTCCAGATTTTCTTTTGATTTGAAGAAGAGCTGCCTCAGCTTTCTTGATATGAAGTCTATCTCCTGAACCTTTGGCCAAGTTATGAAACACAATGATACATTCGAAAGCAAATTTGGAGCATCCATTTCAAGAAAAGTAAGCAAATCGATAGACTGGATGTCAATCACTCGGTTTAGTAAAGGGCAAATCCTTAGTAGATCTCTGATCTTTTCATCAACATCACAGTCAATCACAGTAACTCTCAGCTTCTTCATGTTGTTGAAGTGGTACATTTGGGCTGCTTCTAGAACTATCCATTGCCCAAGAGCTTCAAGACCAAATAGGGCTATCTCGATTTGTTTTTTTCCCGCCGTTTCTATGAACTGATCCGGGCTGAAACTATCTACAGTCTGTGCGGCCATTCTTTGAAACACGCTGAATACATGAACGTCTATTCCTATCGAGGGATCCTCCCCTTTGTAGCCTTTGAAGGTTTCGTATGATTTGAAGTCTTCAATCTGAAGCCAGATCTCTGTACTACTCCGTTTACTCTTTCTGAGTAAAAACTGCTCGATGTTCTTGAGCAATCGCATATTTATCGAGTCGTCGTTAGTTGCCAGTATTATATGAGCGGCTTTATTGATCGCAGAGATATTCAAAATGTCAGTATCCTCAAGATTGCCAACAATGACTGGATTTTCTTCAAAAGTGTTGCAAACATAACTCGGTGTACTTGAGTTCTTTAACAATACAAGTTTGCTACTTGGATAATCGGCTTTCACACAACTAAGAAGATACTTGCAGGTTTCTTCACAACCGAAAACTACAACATGGTTTCTATAGAAAAGCCTTACTTTCAAGGATGTCGCAAAGCTTCTAACGACAGAAAATACAAGTGCTATGAATGCAAATAGGGTTATCCAGGGAGCGGTTATCCTTGCTATATCGAGGATCAAAGGAATTTCATAATCTCCTAGGTTAAGAATTTTTGCAAACCCTGGGAAAAATGTCTTCCATCTGAAGAGTCCGAGAGTGGCTTCCAGCAATCCAAGAATCGACATATCTTTGCCGGCCAAATCGAAGAATCTCATCCAACCGAAGAATCCAAGAACGAAGATGAGAGCTGCAACCGCACCAAGAATCAACCATTTTCTCAGTCTCAAACAAGCCACCTCCGGAGGAATTCCAGTGTGAGAACCTTTTTCATGAAACTGGATACTTATGACATTATTGTATAATAATGATCATAGATTATTACTTTTGTTACACTTCAAGCGGCACTAGTTGCAACAAGATAGCCGGATGATGAACGAGTTGACAGGACTTCAGTAGGTATATCGAAGAGGTGTAATGATGACAAGCAACTCTTCGCAAGACTGGCAAGTATTCATATCCTGCAAAGTATCGGACGAAAATGATGAGTACACAAGGGACTGGTATATTGCGAAGGAGCTTTACGAGCTTCTGAAAGCGAATTCCATAAGAGTTTTCATGAGCAGTTTCTCGATTGAGGAACTGGGAGAAGCAGCATACAAAGAAGTCATAGAAGAAGCACTCGACAAGGCACTTGTAATGGTAGTTGTTGGAACGACGAAGGAAAACCTTAATTCCAAATGGGTCAAATATGAATGGGACAGCTTTCATAATGAAATAATAAGTGGAAGAAAGCTCAATGGACAGATTGTTACGGTGACCGATGAACTAACTAACGCCGATCTTCCCTATGCACTCAGACAGAATCAGTCTTACAAGACTTCTAGAAAGGCAAGGCTACTTAATTTCATAAAGCGAAAACTAGAATCCTTTGATTCCCGAGAATCAATTCCAGTGGAAGAGATTGAAGAAGAAAAGGCAGAAGAAACATTTCGTGAAATCCAGCAAGAAGCCCCCGAAGAAAAGACAGATGAAATTGAAGAGGTCGGATCAAATAGAACTGAAGAAGATGAAAATCTGGAGACTGGCGACAAAAGTAGTGAAACATCAATGGATATATCCGAGCATGAGCCAGAGGAAGCCTCAGCAGATAAGATTAGCGAGGAAAT
>NZ_DIXC01000009.1 GCF_002435945.1 Mesotoga sp. UBA6090 | reverse complement strand
GCATCCAGTTCTGGCAGACCTGCCCCGTCTCTCCATAAGTTACCAGTTCGTAAGGGTAAAGGGCCACTTCGAAGTCAAGATTATTGTCGATCATTACCTGGAATGCCTTGCCCTCAATGCATTTTCCTTTGTATTGATCGATTGGCTTTCCCTTTATCTCACCCTGAGGTCGATAACGGTATCCGTAGATTCTTCCCATGGTCAAAAGCTCTTGAAGAAACTCAGGAGCTAGTCTGTCATGAAGTCCTGTTGGTATATAACGAAGCGCATTGCGCAAAGCAAGTTCAATCTCTTTCCGGGAGAGATTGAGCTCTCTTTTCGGCGCTCTTCGAATTCCTTGCCTGAAGACAGGCTCGGGTGGCAAACTCTCATCTAACTTGATTTCCATCGATTCGTACATATCACTTGCGGAAAGCAAAATGAAACCTCCTTTCTAAACAGTTGTCTGTAAGCCTTTAGTAACCGGTCTCGCTTTAAGAAAACTCTACTGAATTCCGTAACCTCCCGACAGAGAATCCCTGAAAGGCTCCCATCGAGGTGGAACGAAAGTATATACTACAAAAGCAACTCCGAGCGTCACAAGCATTACTAATACAAGATGGCGACGGTTCGACCAACTTCCAGCCTCGAAGAGACAAAACACGAAACTAGTTGCCCGAAAGCCACTGCAATAGCCATAAGCAGTATGTCAACAATCATGACATGATGGATAAAGAGAGTATAGAGATAAAGGCCTCCAAGAATAGTGCTGCACATGATATACTTGCCCAGAGTCTTTCCAAGGATCAAGGCCGGAATCCTGATCTCTTTGCAGAAGATGACCTCAAGAACTAGAAGGACAACTCCCGAAAGGAATACCATCTTCAGGTGCTCCCAGATGCTTTCATTTACGGGAGTCAAAGCGCCAACGATGGGATTGCCGTCACTCCATTCATAGACCGTATGGAGAAGAGCGCCCAGAAAGAATACGAAAAAGAAACCAAAGACCTCCCATTGGAAAAATCTCATTTTGTTCACAAGAGCCCCCGCAGAAGTTACAGATTACCAGACATACCCTTCCGTAATCTTGGAATTCACGATTCCAAGCTTCCTCGGAATATCTATCACGTAAAGACATCGCTCGTTGCAAATGCCGCAATCGGTACAGGCATCGACACCAGGAGACATCGAATTGTATTCTGCAATAGCCTGATCTTCGCTTCCAAACCAGTGAGCGAGTCTGTCCCTTAAGGCATAGTCCGCAGCATTTCTAACTTTTCCATCCAGCATCTGCCTGTCGTAACGACCCTCTGCAAGAAAAAGGCCGGGGATGTTTATGCCCTGAGGGCATGGAAGACATTTCATGCACTGTCTGCAAACGTAATTGCCGAGTTCTGGAGCCTCAAAAAACAGCTGCTCGAGTTCTTCGGGAGAAAAGGGTTCTTTCTCTATCAACTTTAGATCCTCTTCAAGCTGATCTAAAGAGTTGATTCCACTGACGATGCACGAAACAGGTATAGTCTTCGTATATCTGAAAGCATTCTCGACGCTTCTCCAGAGGTAACCGTCTGCCAGAGATTTCATTGCAACGACTCCAATATTGTTTGACACCGCATATGGAATTACTTTCGTCTCTATTTCAGGGAAGTTGAATCTGTCGTAATAGTTCATCTGTGTCATGAAAAGATCGAAGGGGTACTCTTTAAGGGCCTTAAGAAGCGTTCCACCGTAACCGTGACTGGTAATACCCACATACCTTATAAGGCCCTCCTTCTTCGCCCATTCAACCGTTTTCAACGCTCCATTCGAGGAAGAAATGGCTTCCCAGTAATCGTTTTTGGTTACGGCGTGAAGGAAGAGAATATCTATGTGATCCCTTCCGAGAGCCTTTAGGGTAGATAACAAGTCTTTTTCGGAAGACTGCTTTTCTCTACTTTCCGTCTTGGAGGCTACCACAATTCCTTCCTTTGGAAGTACTTTAGAGAGCTTCCTCTCAGAAACTCCGTCCCCATATGATCTTGCGGTTTCGAAGTAATTGCCTCCCGCCTCCAGATATCTCTTCACAATCTCTTTTACTGTGTCAAGCTTAATTTCAAGCAGATGAAACCCTCCCAAGCCCAAAAGGGAGAGCTCAAGTCCTGTCTTCCCTAGTTTACGATACTCCATTTACTCACCCCCAATTACAATGTTACTACGGCAACGATCAAAAATCGTGATTCTCCCCCAGTGAAATTTCGACAGAATCTACTGAATCACTCATCAACAACGTAGAACTTCCAGAGGAAATATTGTCGAACCCAAAAGACAAACATGAACCGGCGGCACGAAACTTCCGTCATAATTAGTAACCACACTCGTTCTCCTACCACCCGGCCCGGATGCTTTCCGGGCTTTTTTATGCCGGAAGAGAGCGAAGATCGATATAGTGGTGATTCATGATCGAGTAATGGCAGAAAGTCTAATCAGAAACTCAGCTTTCGCCGTCCAGTACACATGTCAGCATTTCGATTACTTCATCTCTGTCGGCTGCAAATATAATCCGATCGTTCAGACGAAAAGTCTTGACAAGTCACATGCGACCAAAGCCGAGAGAGCCTCTGTCAGTTCCGCGTTTGACAGCTTCATTGCTCGCGCAGTTCGTAACCGGTAAGACGTTTCTTCAAAAGCGCGATGAGCAGTCTCATGCGATTCTGGTTTGAGAGAGCCCCGTATCTTCTGAAAGCAATACTGACTGAATCTCTTTCGAGAACGGAACCGACGAAATTGAAGCCAACAATGAACACATCGCTCTCAGCAAGTGGATGGAATATCCCGCCCTGAGCGTTCTCTATGAAGTACAAAGGACTAGAAGGATCATCCGGTCCTCATTGAGTTCTTCATAATGCAAATTGTCCGTGAGCTTCAGGAGATACTCGTTGCCGTGGGTAGAGAGATTCCTTTGGAGGTATTTCCGACTTTCTTTCAACCTCTTCTCATCGTAGGGGGAGGTTGAATACACGCGTTCTTCATACCACTTCAAGAGGTGAAGGTCGTCTTCCTTCATCTTTTCCGGATTCGATATGAAGTCAAGCATGACCGCTTTCTGTTGAGATGTAAGAACTGCCTTTTTCGCAATGAAGACCAGTGCCTCCTTTTGGTTGTGCAGTATTCTGTCGACAACTCCTTCATCGTACTCGACAGATTTCGCTCCTAACTCAATGAACAAGAAATCCTTTATCATGTCTTTCGGAGAGACAGAGGCTATTCTCTGCAACAAAACTCGATCGTCTTCGAAACTCTCTTCAGACATAACAGGACTTATCCTCATCACAAGCGGTGCCTTTCAGTCTAAGTAAAGACTCATCTTCTCGAGAATCGTCTCCGACAGCTTCTTTTAGAAGTCCTTACCCATTTACAAGCTCTCCCACATGGCGGTAGCCCGTTGTCAGTTCCGAAAAGTGCTTTGCCACTCTCTAGTCATTTGTTAGGTGATATGCTCGGCAGGAAATCGAAGGCCCTTCCAAACCGTAACTTGAGTCTTTCAAGCGCATTCAAAGCCTTTCCACCTTTCCAGATGATGAATCTGAGATGAACTTGTCTCTAGGACGGCCTCTTCCCGGGTTCAGAAAAGGTCGGTGATTTCTTTATTTCATTTCGCCTATTATACCGATTCCCTGAGGGCCAAGATGAGTACCGATAATCGGCTCAAAAATTCTACTTTCGATTTCTGCTTCGGGAGCCTCTTCACGGAGCATCTTTTCCAAAGTTACGGTATCTTCCTTTCTCCAGATCGACTGCACTCTCGCTCTTCGGAGATTCTCAGGAGGGATCTCCTTTAGAATGTGGCTAACCAGGCTTTCAAGCAGTTTCTTATTACCCCTGACATTTTCTACCGGTTTAAGCTCACCCTCGTCAATGTGAATTACTGGCTTCATCTTCAATAGGTTTCCCATCAGAGCTTTGGCCTTTCCTATCCTTCCACCCTTCTGCAAGTAACTCAGGTCATCAGTTGAAAAGAAGGTCCTGGTCTTATTGTGGAAGTTCGAAGCGTATTCGACTAGCTCTTTAACGGGAGTACCTTTCTGAATCAAATCACCTAGGTTTTTCACAAGTAGTCCTGTTCCGTCGGCTATCAGCTGCGAATCGACTACATGTATGGGCTGTTCGAAGTCTCTTGCGGCAATAGTTGCAGAAACGTTTGTTCCGCTCAGTTTACCCGAAAGAACGGGAACTATCAACACATCGTAGGTTTTGAGAGCCTCCTCGAAGACTTCTATGAAGTCTTGGGGAGAAGGTTGTGAGGTAGTGGGCAGTTCTGAGGCAGAACCGAGCTCCTCGTAGTACTTGTCTAGATCGAGATCAACTGCCTTAGAGTACACACTACCTCTTTCGATATACAGCGAAACGATTCGCACGTCATATTTCTGTATCTCTTCAGGGGTCAAATTACACGTATTATCACTGACCAGACCTATTTTCATTCCACCTACCTCCTTCATTAGACTATTTACAATTATAGCGTTCTGAGACAAAACCTACTAAGGATTTTGATGTCATTTGTCGAAACTCTCCGTCGTCACTGAACCTATTGTTAAATTCCCATTCTCGGAAAGCGCAGATTTCTGCAGAAACGAAAATGTCATGATAGACTTTTTGAAAACAGAAGGACCCAAGGAGTTGAGTTTCATAAATTTCGAGATTAGGGGCGTTGTTGAGGGATTCTACGGTACCCCCTGGCCAATGGAGAAGAGGCGAGAGATCATAAAGTTCTTGGGAGAGCACGGTTACAATCTATACATATACGCTCCGAAAGACGATCAGCTCCATAGGAAGAGATGGCGAGATATGTACGACGAGGATTTCAAGAGCGAGTTCTCAAAATTGCTCGTTGAAGGTTCGACATGGGGACTTACCGTTGTATTTTCCGTCAGCCCTGGACTTGAGGTGAAGTACTCTAGCGATGCAGATATTGACATAATGGTTTCGAAGTTCATCGAAATGGCAGATGTCGGGGTTCGCTCTTTCGCGCTTTTCTACGATGATATTCCAGAGACTCTTGTCCATGAAGAGGACATGAAAGAGTTCACTTCCCTTGCACAGGCCCAATCCTTTTTCGCAAATACAGTGTATAGATCGCTTAAAGAGAAAGTAGATGGTATTTCCAGGTTCATTGTGTGTCCGACTCAGTACCACGGCAAAGAGATCACCGAGTATATGAGAACGCTCGGCAAAGAAATCGATAGGGAAATCTCGATTATGTGGACAGGCTCCAGTGCCTGCTCGGAAAGAATTTCTGCTGAAAATGCCTTGTTGGCCGAAACGGCATTCGGGAGAAAGCCATTGTTTTGGGATAATTATCCCGTAAACGATGCTTTCATGGTCCCCGAGCTTCACGTCGGTCCATATGAAGGGAGAGATCCCGAGATAGTTGAACACAGTGAGGGAATTGTGCTAAACCCAATGATCCAGCCCTGCGCATCGAAAATAGCTCTCGGCTCTGCTGCCGAATTCCTGTCAGATCCTTATGGATTCGAGGTCGAAGAATCCTGGTCTCGCACTATCAAGGAGATTGCCCCGTCGTGCGAAAAAGAGATGAAGATCTTCTGTGAATACTATCTAATGAGTCCTGTTCATCGAGGCCAGTCGAAGAGGCTTGTTGATACTCGAGACTCTTTAGGGCTTTTGATATCTCAGAACAGTTGGTCTCAAGTGGAAGAACTACTAATGCAAGAGGCGACGAGGATTTCTGAATCGGCCGAGGTTCTTAGAAAGATGTTGCCAGCCAGTCTGCTGGAAGAAATCGAACCATGGATTCTTGAATTCTCACTTTGGGGAAAGGCACTTCGTAGTGCGGCAGGAATAGTCTCAGCAAGACTTCTTGTGCTCGCTCAGACAGTGACAGAAGAAGAGATCTCTGAAATCCTTAATCTGTTTACCGAAGCAGAATCTGCTCTTTGCGAACTCGTGAAGGTCGACACGATTTCGGGAGGGGTTCTCTTCAGGGAGTCGATTCAGGAGATTCTGATAAGGGCAAAAGGTTTCACGAAACTTCTCCAGAACTAGGCTTTTTCTTGTGCTAGTATTTCTGTAGATTATCTTTATCAGTACGAAATGTTAGCAGAGAATCTTGATTTCGAGGAGATGAGTTAGTTGAACACAATTAGAAAAGAAGAGCTGAAACCGAAGTTTCCTTATTGTGAGTCAGATCTTTCCGATGTTTTCTTTAGGCAGAAGGGGCCGGGCTTATTGTTCAGCAAAACGGCAGTATACTTCTGCCCTCAGTGCCGCAAGGTACTTGGGATTGGAAGAAGCAACATAGGTTAGAAACAATAATAGAAATCTCTACCACTGTCCTTTCTGCGCAACGCTCAGTCAGTAGCGATGCGAGTTTTCAATTCTGCCTGAATTATTCTGGATCAAGCTGTCTAGAAGTCTAGTCAAGCCTCTGAATCAATTAGGACGATCGGACTGCTTTTTTCTGTTTAGAAAACAATCCCTAATAGTTTCGTTTGCGAATTGTAGAGAATAAATTACTGACTGCATTACGTGTATCAGTTGGAATTGATCTGTAACATGTTGTATAATGATGTCAACTTATACGGGAGGGAGATTTTTGAGTTGACTTCGAACCTAGAAGACTCATATTCGGTACTTACTGTCAGGGATTTCGGAAGAGCCTGGCGAAGGCGTACTGCTAGAATCATACTGAAGAAATCAGTCGTGAGCGAGGTCGAACTCGAAAATATCACGCGCCAAATCTGGGAGACTGCGGGACAGGACGTCGACGAGATGATAACTGTCTTCTACCTGCCTGGAATGGATCCGAACTCAGTGGCTTACGGATTCGGTTCTTGTATGAAGGATGGTGTAGCCAGAGTAAGCTATCGATGACACTTACTTTATATCTCTCTTGTAGACAATCTTACCAGCCTTATATTCTTCGTACCTTGCAAACATGAAGAGAAGATCGGAAAGCCTGTTGATGTATTTCAGTAAGAGGCTGTCGACCTTTTCGGTTCTCGAGAGCGCGATTACCCGCCTTTCTGCTCTCCTGGCTACACTTCTGCAAATATCAAGCTTCGAGGAAGCAACAGTGCTCCCGGGAATCACGAATCCGTCGAGTTTCACTTCCGACTCGTATCTGTGCACTAGCTCGGTGATCAATTGGACATCGACCTCTTCAATCGGCTCAACATAATCGACATCTTTCGACGCAAGCTGGCCGGCAGCCTTAAATAGCGAACGTTGAATCTTGATTAGATGATGGGCAACTTCTTCTGTGGAGAAATGCGTAGCTTCACCGAGGAAAGAACTCAACTCGTCTATCGTTCCATACGCTTCAACACGCGCACTGTCTTTCTCTATCCTTTCTCCACTCCAGAGGCTCGTTTCCCCTCCATCACCAGTTCCAGTACTTATACTCAAACTGATACCCCCAATGCCTTGGCAGACTTCTTTGTCGAGCGAGCCTCAATAAGAATGATTTGGACGAGAAATGATTACCGTTCATCTTTCCACGAATAAGAGTAAGGACCCTTGGTAACGACCTGTTCGATGAGCCTTTCGTAATCTCTTCTCACTCTTTTGGGAGCATTCTCTTTGAGTTTCCAGCTTGTTCCAGATTCCCTCAAATAATCCTGATCGATTTCAACCCAGTCGTCAAACCACTTCGGTTTTTTTACCTCCACAATGCACCTCCGAAAGAAAACCATAGAGACAGTGAAATACGTTATCTGGTGGCAGCCCATTTGCATCCCGAAAAACTCTCCGTCTCCATGAAACTTGAGGTGAGTAGGTCAACGAACTCCGGTCTTCGCTCTGTCACATATTAACATAATGTTTCCTACATAAACAAGAAAATGAGGAATAGCTGCTTATTGATTTCCCTCTCTGGACGTCTTACCCTTAATCGTCTTGCCGGCCAAATAACCAGTCGAGAAGGCCGCCTGCAGATTGTAGCCTCCTGTCTCGCCATCGAAATCCAGAACTTCTCCCGAAAAGAAGAGATTGGCAACAAGTCTCGATTCCATTGTCTTGGGATTGACTTCTGATAAAGAGACTCCTCCTCTTGTGACCATCGCCTGAGAGAAGTCTCCGATTCTTTCTATGGCGAAACTTGACTCGAAGAGGTTTCTAATCAGCTCCTTTCTCTCCTCTTTTGTCAGTTTTGAACATGACCTTTGACCGACCCCTGAGATTTCCACAATCTTCGTAAGGAGTCTGTCCGGGATGTCCAGCAGGGAATTTAGAGCAGTCTTTACAAGCTTCTTGCCTTCGTTGGTGAAGAGCTCTATCAGTCTGGCTTCGAGTTTCTCACGGGGGAGACCGCTAATGTTTACCTTTATGATGTCTTCTGGCTCTGCTTCTCTGGAAAGATGTAGAATTGCCGGCCCCGAAAAACCTTCGTGGGTGAAGAGAAGGTCTTCTCTCCGACCGTTTACCTTCTTCTGATTTCTCCATAACGTGACCTCAGCTTCTTTCAGTGAGATTCCGGCCAGATCTGAGAATGCGAAATCCTTAATCGAAACCGAGGTAAGCGCGGGCCTGGGCGAGACAATGCTGTGACCTAGCATCTCGGCCAAGAAATAACCGTCCCCAGAAGAGCCCGTCTCTTGATAGCTTTTCCCTCCGGCGGCGATCACCAGATAATCCGCGTTGATCTCACCTGCTTGAGTGCTGAGCTTAAACCGACCCGAAGGAGTGAGTTCGATTCCCCTGGCTCCGCAGCCGTACCTGATCTGTATCCCCTGTTTCTCGCACTCGCCAAGAAGCACTTCAAGTACATCTCTAGCAGAGTATGTGGCTGGGAAGACCTTGCCATCCTCCCTGCTGAAAAGCTGCAGCCCTCTTTGCTCGAAGAAATCCTTCAGACTATTTGAATCAAAGGCCATTAATGAGGGTCTCAGAAATCTTCCCGCACCAAAATATCTCTTGAGCATGGCAGATGCGGGTTCAGCATTCGTCAAATTGCATTGTCCTCCTCCGGAGAGCAGAAGCTTCTTTCCGGGGGAGCTTGTTTTCTCAATAATCGTCACGTTTCTTCCCATCGTAGTGCAACTTATCCCCGCAAATAGTCCGGCAGGGCCGGCGCCGATTATCACTACATCTCTCATAATTCTTCCTCCTGTCTTGCCTTTCGATTTCGAGGAAAATCGAGTTAAAAGACATTACTCGTGATCACTTTCTTCTGAAAAGCGACATGATCTTTGATGAGATTGCTCTTATCTCACTCTTTGCACTAATGAAGAACAAAGAGAAGAAAAGGCCATTTCCCAGAAGGAGCCAGAGCGTTGTGCCTGTAGTGAATTTCAGAAGGAGAACGACAAGATAGACTGCAACTGAGAATCCAACAAGCTTTAGAATTCGTTTGTAAGGCATGAAGTTCAGGCCCTCTCTTCTAATTAGCAGAACATAGATGATTGTGGCGTTTAGGACAACAATCGAAGTGCTTGCCGCGATTCCTGCGTGACCGAAAGGTTCAAGCATAAGCCAGTCAAAAAAAGCATTCAAAAAGATTGAGAACACAGATACCATAGTTATCGCCTTCAATCTCTTTCTTGCAGTGAAATAGCTCGAGCAAGTATGAGAGATCGGGGAAAGCACTATTAGCGCCCCGTAACCTATAAGAGCCATGCTTACAAGGCTTGTGGAATTCGAGTCAAACTCTCCCCGCTGGTAGATTACCTTCACAAGAGGCTCAGCCATCATGATGATCCAGGCCGCAAGAGGAAGAGAAATATTCAGGGAAGTTGTGACGGTTTTCCTTAGCCGCTCTTTCACTCTATTCTTGTCGTCCGCAACTACGAGCTCTGATAGTTCGGTGTATGCAGTCATTTGAAAGGCAGATATCGTGAAAGTGATCAATCCGAGAAGCGTGTGCGCATACTGCAAAGAAGCGACCCGGCCAGGCGGAAGGAGCGAAACGAAAGCCTTGTCCACCATGTTGTTTATGACACCCAGACTTCCGGAAAAAATTAGCGGAAGGCTAAGATACAGTGTTTCCACAATCGATGTCCCCCTGCCAATCTTAAGAGTGAATAGCTCTCTTGATTGAAGCAGGTACGCCAACACAGTAATCGCGTTTCCGAGTATCCAGGCCAGAATGTATGAGGCTTCAGAAAGAAACGGGGCGGTGAAAAATATGACTGGAATCGCAACTACGTTGAAGAAAAGCTGTGAAATACCGTACTGGATGAACCTTCTGTTCGATTTCAGAATCGCGCCCAGTATGCTTTCAATTCCGCCAATCAATGGGTAGATAGACAGATACCTCAGCTTTCTGGCGGCATAGGCCACCACTTCGTCGGAAAAGCCGGGAGCGAAAAGCTTTATAACCAGTTCAGGAATAAGAAGAAAGACAACTCCCATAGTCAGAAATACGAGTGAACCAGAAATGAGAACAGCTCCCGCATATCTCTTTGATCTTTCGGGGTTTTCCTTTCTGATTGAATGATAGACCGGAACAAAAATGGCCGCGAGTGCTCCGGCTATTATCCCGGAAAGCGTTGTAGCCGGAGTCATGGCGACGAATACTGCATCTAGATTTGCAGAGGTTCCAAACAGTCCGGCGACGAGCATCTCTCTGAAAAAACCCATACCCTTCGATAGAATCGAAAAGGTAAGAATCGCTATAGTGCCTGCCGCGACAGATGTTGATCTGGGAATCTTTCTCATCACGCCTCCTGTTCCTCACAGTATAATTTACCACACGTCCGATCTCTCTTTAGCCCCTACAATGGTAAACTAAATAATGAGGATGTTAATGCGGAGATCGATTTTCTTCTCTGTCACTTTGTGTATACTGCTCTTTGCAGGATGCACCGGACCTTTTTCGCCCGTGCCGCTACGAAAAGCTCTCTTTCTGATTCCAGGAGACAACTCTTTTGAGTTGGCGAGAGGCATAACAGCGTACTTCAATGATGTCCAAAAAGAAAAAGTCGTCTCTTACGAATTGCAGTCAATATCTGAAAGGACGACACTGATCTTTTTCCATGAGAGTGATCTGGAAGTTCCCGGACCGCTATTCGAGCTCTCCCACTCGGAGCTGGGAGTCGGTGAAGGTCAGCTCTTGATGGTTCAGCCAATTCTCAGTAATACTTCCTTTCTGCCTGTAGAAACGGAGTTTCAGTCACAGTGCAGCAGAGATTCCCTTTCCACGCTCGTAAGGTTTACCAGGCTTCCCTACTGCCTGTTGATTTCAAGAGCAGACGCTCTTTATACTGCTCAACATCTTCCTGGAAAGTTTCTTCTTGAAGGCGACCTTCTCTATCACATCGGCCCGAACTGGATACCCTCCCACTCCGCATTATATCTGGGGGTTGATCAAGAGACAGCCATGACGGACGGGAATCTCGGGTTCAACGACGGCGTTACTTTCGGAGAGTCCTATCCCTTTTTGACTCATGGATACAATTTGGTCGAAGAGGGGGTGTTCGTCTTCCCGAATACTGTTCAGAATGATACCTATGTGAGTCTCTTCAAGTACGATACTTACGAGTCCCGATGGCTGAAATACTGGTCTAGGAGCTTTTCCGGGGCAAGAAGATATCCGGGAGAAATCACTCCCCTAGAACGGCGACAAATATCGAGATACATTTTTGAGACGGCAGGAAACGGCGCACTCTGGTCGGTTGGATTCGCCTGGTCGGGTTTTTGGGATCTTCCCTTCACCGAAAGAGATCTTTACTCCTGCGTGGGGATAGTTGAAAAAGCCTACGAAAGCGCAGGAAAAAACATAGTTCCATTCTGGGAGGACATGTTTTACCTAAATTCCTTCGAGCAATTCTCAAGGACGATTCCAGTTCCCGAGATCACGGCTGGAATCGGTGAAACAATTGAGTTCAGGGTAAACTCTCTTCTTGCAGAGTGGCAATACGTCGGGTGCGATAAATGGTCGTTCTCAGATCATGCATGGATTTGGAAGTCCACAAATGGAGTCGAGCTAGAGACGACAGGTGGCACCCTGACAAAAAAAGATGATCACTGCGTCTTCAGCTGGACCCCCGAAACAACAGGAGACTATCCAGTCACGTTCAGATTCTTTGGGGAGTTTGAAAATCGAACCGTCGAAAAGACCCATACCCTGACTATTCACGTCGTCGAGGAGACTTCCTAAATCGGTCCCTCCCAGCCAAAGACGGAAAGGTCCACTGAATCGCTTTCATCGAAGTCGATCCCCTCTCTTTCGAGGATTGCCTTCTGAAGCGAGTACCCGTTCGGATCCCTTATGCTTATTCTTCCTCGTGCATTGATCACTCTCTGCCATGGAATGGTTTCATCTGAAACTCCCGCCATGGCGTATCCAACCATCCTTGCGGAGCATCCGCCTACCAGCGAGGCTATCTGGCCGTAGGTCGCAACTCTTCCCGACGGAATCCTCCTTACCATGTCGTAGATTCTTCTGTAGACCGAGAGTGTCTCGTTTTCCATATTCGTCACCTCAATGATTGTACTATACGAAGAGCTAATCTACATATTAACGGCATCTCCCATTACGCGGTTTTACTTCGTGATATAATTCCATTTAAATGCAGAAGCCCCATAAGGAGGTAGTTCGAATGGAGGAGCTGAGCACCAGGTACAATCCTTCTGACCTTGAAGAGAAGTGGTATTCTCGCTGGAAGGAAGGCGGCTATTTCGAACCAAGAGGAACGGGTGAACCATTTACGATAATGATTCCACCTCCGAATATTACCGCCCCCCTTCACATGGGGCATGC
>NZ_DIXC01000008.1 GCF_002435945.1 Mesotoga sp. UBA6090 | reverse complement strand
TCCGGAAACATAACTCTTGGTGGAAAGAACATTATCGGAACGCCCCCCAATGAAAGAGAAGTAAATACCGTTTTCCAGAATTACGCATTGTTTCCACATCTGAACGTATTCGAGAATATCGCTTTCAGCCTGAGACTCAGGAAGGAACCTGAGAATGAAATACGTCGCAAGGTAAAGGAAATGATAGATCTTACACGTCTAAACGGACACGTCGAGAAAATGCCCTCCCAGCTCTCCGGAGGTCAGAAACAACGCGTGGCGATCGCAAGGGCCCTGGTAGGAAGACCTACCGTGTTGCTGCTTGATGAACCTCTCGCTGCATTGGATGCGAAGCTTAGGCAGCACATGCTTGTCGAGCTTGACACAATACACGATGAAGTAGGTATAACCTTCATATATGTAACGCACGATCAAAGCGAAGCTATGTCGATTTCCGACCACGTAGCCGTGATGAATGAGGGAGAGGTTATACAACTTGGAACACCCTTCGAAGTTTACGAGAGCCCGGTGAACGCTTTCGTCGCCAATTTTATCGGAGAGACAAATTTCTTTACAGGAAACGTCGAGAAGGTAGAAGCAGAATACTTTCTGCTGGATACCGAGAGATTCGGTAAAGTCTGGTTCTACAAAGACATGGAAGTAAGAGAAGGGCAGGAGATACAGGTTTCTTTGAGGCCCGAGAAGATAAAGATTACAAAGGACAAACCCGTTGTCCCTGAAGGCGCTAAGCTCAACGTGTTGAAGGGAGTAGTCGACGAGACTATTTATCTTGGAAGCCAGACGAAGTACACCGTCGCCATAGGCGAATACTATTTGAAGGCGTTCAAACAGCATGTTAGATATCTGCTGGACGAAGTCATCATTTCCTGGAAAGATGATGTCTATGTTTGGTGGTTTGCAGATGATAGCTATGTTCTTAGAGAGACAGGCGGTGTTCCTCTTGAAGAGTAAGCGGAATCTGGCAGGATTCTTCGTTTCGATGCCAGGGATCCTCTGGCTGACTGTCTTCTTTCTTATACCCTACTTCATTATCATTCTGTACAGCTTCCTTACATCTGGAATATATGGTGGAGTTGAGCTTCCATTTACTTTAGAGGCCTACACTCGGATGCTAGGTAACGCAGGCTACTGGCGGATACTCTGGAAGACCGTTTGGATTTCTTTAGTCGCCACCGTCATATGCTTGGGAATAGGTCTGCCAACGGCTTACTTCATAGCGACTTCGAAGAGAAGCAACATCTATCTGACTCTCGTTATCGTTCCTTTCTGGACCAATTTCCTGGTGAGGATATTCGGCTGGATGGTCATATTGGGAAGAAACGGCGTTATAAACTCTTTCCTGCAAATGCTCGGTCTTGAAGAGCCTCTTACTCTCATGTATACACCGGGGGCGGTCATCCTTGTCATCGTGTATATGTACCTTCCCTACATGATTCTTCCGCTTTATAGTGCTATAGAGAAGTTCGACTTCCGGCTCATTGAGGCTGCTATGGATCTCGGAGCGAATAGAACAGAAGCCATCTTCAAGGTTCTTATTCCTTCTATTAAAGGAGGGATTATTGCGGGAATCATTCTGGCATTCATTCCCGCCCTCGGCTCGTACGCGATTCCCGACCTGGTCGGCGGAACTGATGGAGCTATGCTTGGAAACCTAATTGCCAGACAGCTTACTGTGGCTAGAGATTGGCCTTCTTCCTCGGCTATATCAATGATCTTCCTGTTGATATCTACGTTGGGCCTTCTGATTTACATGAGAATAAACAAGATACAGAGCAAGAGAAGGCTCACAATCCGAGAGAGCTACATGAGAGAGGAAGAGATCTGATGGAAACCAAGAAAGTAATTGGAAAGCGGAGATTTTCTTTAACGGTTACAACTCTTACCTTCGTCTTCCTATACCTTCCCATTGTTGCCCTTGTCGTACTGTCCTTTAACAGTGCAAGACAAGGTGTTGCTTGGACAGGTTTTACTCTGAAGTGGTACTCCGAGTTATTCAGACAGGCCGATATTTGGAAAGCCTTTCTAAATACCGTCATCATTGCACTCACGTCTTCTCTGGCTGCAACAGTGATCGGAACCTTTACAGCCGTGGCTCTCTACTGGTACAAATCAAGACTGAAAGGCTATTTGGGAGTGCTGGTCTACACGCCGCTGATAATTCCCGATATCTTGATGGGTGTATCGATGCTCATATTTTTCGTTGCCATTGGTATTCCTCTGGGGCTTATTACGATTTTTATCGCGCACGTGACTTTCTGCATTTCCTATGTTACTGTAACAGTAATGACAAGACTCGAAGACTTTGACTATTCTATGGTAGAGGCCGCCCGAGATCTAGGTGCAAAAAGTCATCAAGTTTTCAGAAAAGTAATCGTCCCTATGATTATGCCTGGGATGATGGCAGGCTTCCTGCTCAGCCTTACACTATCCATTGACGATTTTGTTATCACGTTTTTCGTTGCCGGACCCGGATCCACTACTTTGCCTTTGAAAATTTATTCAATGATTAAGTTCGGGGTCTCCCCGGTGATAAACTCGCTTTCGACTCTGCTTCTTGTTGGAACTTTGTTCATATCTTTCTTTGGAAGCAAGTTCAGAAAGCTGATCTTTTAGGAGGTGGAAATAATGATCAGAAGGTTACCAATTTTCGGTATCTTACTTTTCTTAACCGCACTAGTATTCGGACAGGGAAATCTAATTATTTACGGCTGGTCGGACTACATTCCCAGCGAGGTTATTGATGCCTTTTCGAAGGAGTATGGAGTAAGTGTGATTTACGACAATTACGACTCGAACGAGACAATGTTCGCCAAGATCAAAGCCGGAGCCCGTGGTTATGATCTTGCCATGCCTTCGGCAGATTATACAAGTATCATGATCAAGGAAGACATGTTGATCCCTATAGACAAGTCTCTGGTGCCAAATCTCGCAAACATAGATCCTGATGTTGTAGAACAAATGTACTATGATCCTGAGAATACATATAGTATTCCCTATATGGTAGGAACTACTGGAATCGCGGTTAACACGAATTTTGTAGAGGTCTATCCTAGATCCTGGAAGATCTTCGAATTGCCGCAATTCCAGGGAACGATGACTCTACTTGATGATATGAGAGAAGTTTTCGGTGCTGCTCTTAAGTACCTGGGTTATTCAGTAAACTCAACCGATCCAGATGAACTCGAGGAAGCAAAGAATCTGATTCTAAAATGGAAAGATAATATTGCCAAGTTCGATAATGAGCTTTTCGCAAAGGGAATAATTTCAGGAGAGTTCTGGGTGGTACACGGTTACGGTGAAAATATCTTCTATGAAGCCACAGAAGAAGAGCTGAAGTATATTGATTTCTTCATTCCGTGGGAAGGCAGCACACTGTGGATAGACAGTTTTGTAATTCTAAAAGGCGCTACTAACCTGGAGAATGCACACCTCTTCATAAATTACATACTCAGGCCCGACGTTGCAGCAGAGGTATCCGATTACCTTCTTCTTCCTTCTCCAAATATACCTGCGAGAGAATTGACCAAGGAGGAACCCGTGTATTCTGCCGAAGATCTTAAGAATACCGAACTGATCAAAGATCTTGGAGAGAATCTTCGTATTTACAACACCCTTTGGAATGAGATTAGATTCGGGTTTTAGTCTCAGCAAGAAAGCATTCACTAGAATCGGTTGATCTTAGGCTCATCTCCATTGAGTTAGGAGATGAGCTTTTTGGAAGAATATATACTATCTTTAGATAGTTGGTTTTTTTCTGTGCTAAACTCAACAGACCACAGACTTTCCGGGAGGTGAGGCATGATTCCCATCAAAGACTTTGGAAGCAAACTCCTGAACAACATCTCCAGAGTGATAGTTGGCAAAGACCGAGTAATCGAAAGAGTCCTTGCCGTTCTGTTAAGCGGCGGCCACGTCTTGATAAACGATGTACCCGGAGTTGGGAAGACGATGCTGGCCAGAAGTTTGGCCATTTCCCTGGGACTCGATTTCAACAGACTGCAGTGTACTCCCGACCTTCTCCCAGGAGACGTTACAGGCATCAGTATTCTCAACCTCAAGACCAATGAGTTCACGTTCAGAAGAGGGCCGGTTTTCACCCAGATTCTTCTCGTCGACGAAGTGAACAGAACAACTCCGAGAACGCAATCTGCCCTACTCGAAGCTATGGCAGAGAGACAAGTCACAGTTGACGGCA
Source organism: Mesotoga sp. UBA6090 (assembly GCF_002435945.1). Lineage (NCBI taxonomy): Bacteria > Thermotogati > Thermotogota > Thermotogae > Kosmotogales > Kosmotogaceae > Mesotoga > Mesotoga sp. UBA6090. Next base: position 12,486 of record NZ_DIXC01000008.1, on the reverse strand, counting down.
AGACCTTCAATATGGAGCATCCCTTCTTCGTTATTGCGACTCAAAATCCCGTCGAATTTGAAGGGACCTTCCCTCTTCCCGAAGCTCAACTGGATAGATTTGCCATATCTTTGACATTGGGCTACCCAGGCGAGGAAAGCGAGAAGAGTCTTCTTAAGGGAATCTCTCGGGAGCACCCGATAGCGACGTTAGGATCTGTTTCCAATTGCGAGGACCTGAACGAAGTCCTTCGGCTGGTCAAAGAGGTCGCAATTGAGGACTCCCTTCTCGGGTATATTGTCTCCATTGTCAATGCAACAAGAAGACACAAAGATGTTCAACTAGGCTCTAGCCCAAGAGGTTCAATCGCTTTGATGGAAACCGCAAGGGCTCTAGCCGGACTGAGAGGCAGGGATTACATCATTCCCGACGATGTAAAGGAAGTGGCTCCAGATATTCTCTCTCACAGAATAATGATCAAGCCAGAAGCCCGTCTCATGAGGAGATCCAGCAGAGAAATCGTTCTGGACATCGTCGAGTCTGTACCGATCCCTATAAACTATGAAAAGGCTTGAACTCGAGGAGATAAACTCGAAAGGAAAACCGCTAATAATAATGACGGCAGTTTCCATTTGCTGGTCGATATTGTTTTTCAACGCGTATTCGGCGACATTCCTCACTCTCTCAGCAATTGTATGGGTCTATTACTGCATCACAAGAGCGACTATAAAAAGGCTAGTTATCAGTCGCTCCTTGGATAGAGAAAGGCTGTTCTCCGGTGAGTCTCTCACTGTTGAATACACCATCGAAGGAGGCTCTCCGATATCCCTTAACAGTACTATATTTCCTGTCATAAGAGCGGAGAGAGAATATCTTGGATCCAAGGAGAGTTCCGTAATCCTTTCTTCAGACAGTAATTCAGTAGTAGAAACTAGGCTGACTTTCAGGAAGCGGGGTAAGAAAGACATATCGCGTGTAGTTCTCATTTCAAGAGATCCGCTTAGGTTTTTCTCGCACACTGCAACATATTCGGCAGACGGATCCGTTCTTGTGCTTCCAAGAGTCCTGAATCTCGATTCCTTTCCCCTGAGACTCAGAGAACTCCTTCCAGGGAAGCGGAGCGATTTCCAGCTGATGGAGGACCCGGTCGATTTCAAGGGTATTAAGGAGTATGAAAGGGAACCTCTTAACAGGATCCACTGGAACGCATCTGCCAGGCTCGGAAAACTCATGAGCAAGGAGTTTGGCTACACCGCCGTTAGCAAAACCCTGCTCTACCTCGACCTTAACCTTTCAAGGGAGATATTCGCCCGCGATGTGTGGGAGAAAATCAGAATCGACTATGAAGAGATCGCAGTTCAGCTCGCTCTTGGCCTTGTCAGGTTCTCATATGAAACTGGAGGAAGTATAGGACTCGTAGTTGTCGGTGACAAGATACTTAGGCTGAGCGATTCGGGCCGAGACTGGACAGACTTCGCTGAAGCGCTCTCTGAAAGCAAAGGCAGTGATCAGGGCCCCCAGCTTCCAGATGTTCTTGAAGGAGATCTTGAACGCTTCGATCCCTCAACTACGGTCGTTATAGTCTCGCTTTATCTCGGAGAGGAGATCCTGCCGCATCTGCTTAGAGCAAGGTCACACTCTAGCCGTGTAGTTGTTATTATTGTTCCGTTCAATCCCAGAGAACCGTGGACCAAACGTACTATCTCTTGCCAAATGCTTCCCAGAACTATCAAAGAGCTCAGAAGGCGTGCCGCCCTTCTTGAACAGGAACAGATAATCGTACGTGTCGTAGGAGACAATCAGTCGATCCAGGAGGTACTGATCGATCTTGAGAATCGATAGAAGCTCGCTGACGGGGGCTGCAGCAGTCTTTTTGATCTGCTTCGTACAGTTGTTCTTTGCTGGAGGAGTTGTTTTCGCCGTCTGTCTTGCCGGGCTGGTGGCCTTTCTCTTTTACCTCGGACGAACAAAGACGGGGTGCAGCGTCTACTTACTTCTTCCAGTTCTGCTCTTCGCAACAACTATTCTGTTGCTGGGAGTTTTGAGAAGCGGCCTGGCTCTGTCGGTTTCCGCACTGGGAGCTATGGCCGGAATCGTTCTCTCGATGGACAGAAACGAATACATCTCAGTTGCAGGAGTCTTCATTGTGGGAGTTTCTCTTTCGGTTAGTCCCGTTCTGCACCACACTGGAGCCTATGTCACTCTGATATTGCTATTCGTAAGACTGCTTCTAATACCAAAGGCACCAAGAGTCTTCCTTGCTCTGGCAGTCCTTCTTCCTCTGCTGACCATAGCCCTTCTGGGTGATTACAGAGGAGGGTTGATTCCCTCAGCAAACAGAGCCGCTGTCTCTGAGGTCTCAGAAAGCGAGATAGAGTCTTCGAGAGACGAGGAGCAACCTTCATTCTTCTCTGAAGAAGCAGAATCTTCAACGGCACAGAGAGCCGATGGCGGTTCTGAAATCGCTATTCCAGAAGAGGTCCCCGAAGTCGGTTTCATAGATTCTATCTTTCTCTTTGGGTTCTACACAATCATCCTGATTCTCGTGATTTCAGTGGCAAGGAAGGCTTTGAGAGAATTCAAAGGGTGGGCACGGCTTGTTCCACCTCTTATGATATTGGTATCTGTAGTTGTAGTTCTTGTCGGGGGTTTCATGTATCTAAGATCGTTACCGCTTTCAGAAGATATCGTATTTGGAACTGGCGGTATCTTCAGCGACCTTTCCACTTCTATGCCTTCCTCTGGAGGGGAAGTTGCTCAGCAGGAGGAAGGCGAGCCCCCGTCTGTAGAGACTGCCAGTGCCGGGCGGTCGGTCTACTTGATCCTAAGAGTCGCCACCCTCACCGGTATAGTCCTTCTCTCGGCGGCTCTTGCCTATATGGTATTCTTCATCACTAGAAGACGCCAGATGAATCCTTCGACGCCTGAGGCAGAAGAACCAATCGAGGAAAAAGTGCATCACATTGCAACCGAACTCCCCGCATATGAAGAAGGGAAGGAGTTCATAATATCAGCTTATCAATGGCTCAGAGAAATGTACTTTAGCGATTATCGTCAGCTGACTCCGTATGAACTGGTCTGGCAAACAAAGGGCATAACAAAAAGACTGTTGACCAAACTGACAGCGATATATGTTCCTGTCAAGTATGGAAATCGCAATCCGGAAAGAACCAGCTGCGAGAAATTCGAAAGACTTTTCTTGGAACTGAATAAATCGCTGGAGACGGCTATCAATGGCCAATAAAAGATTTTGCGGATTTTGTTTTGGTGATTGTTTCAAAGACAAAACACCTGAATATTAGAAATAGTCAAATTAATCTTGCAGTCGGCTTGCATTTTATTCGAAAGTCTGTGTTATAATCTATCTGTCCAAAGGACACTATCGCTTTGCAAGTGGTGCAAGGTAGTTTTAAGGAGGAACATTTAAGTATGACAGGAACAGTAAAGTGGTTCAACGGAACAAAAGGTTATGGATTCATTACTAAGGATGACGGTGGGGATGTTTTCGTTCACTTCTCAGCTATTGAGATGGATGGTTTCAAGACCCTTGACGAAGGACAGAGAGTCGAATTCGATGTTGAAGACGGTCCAAAGGGTCCTCAGGCAGCAAAAGTTAGAATTGCGAAGTAATCGATTGCCCATATAGGAACCGGATCGCCCGCTTTTAGCGGGCGATTTTTTTGTTCTCTCCTGTAATCATCCGACTAATCTCTCTTCCTTGTGCTTACATATCAATAATCAAAACAAATAACGGGAGGAAACGATGGACTCCAGATCAATGAATCTACTTGACGGAACCATGTTCTTCAATGCCTTTTCCTCGGGTGCCAGTGCCGTAATAAAGGTGCAGAATGACCTGAACAAGCTAAACGTCTTTCCTGTTCCCGACGGCGATACGGGAACAAATCTTGCTTCGACGATGAGGTATATTCTCGAGCTAACCGACGTATCCAACTCAACAGGCAAGACGACTAGATCAATCGCTGATACTGCTTTAATGGGAGCGAGGGGAGATTCTGGAGCGATATTCGCCCAGTATATGCACGGGCTCAGTAATGTAATAGGAAATCGAGAAAGTATTGACAGGCAGACTTTCGCAAGAGCAGCTCAAGAAGCTATATCCTACGCTTATGACGAATGGTTACCCCAGTTGAAGGAACTATGCTGACCGTTATGAAGGACTGGGCCGATGCTCTCAATAGTATTGATGGTTCCGACAAATCACTGCTCGAAGTGATAGCTCAGTCGAACGCCGTCGCCCAGAAGTCGCTTGAAAAAACCCCTGAGAAACTCGCCATACTGAAAAAGGCTGGCGTAGTCGATGCCGACGCAAAGGGCTTTGTTGCATTTATTGAAGGGATCAAAACCTTTCTAAGCGGCAAGGGTGTGAATCTTGAAGATGAGATAATCCCGGATGTTGAGCTAAGAAATCACGTTCACATTGACGAAGGGAACATTGAGAATAAATTCTGTACTGAAGCGATAATTGAAGGTACTAAACTAAATATCGAAGGAATAAAGTCAATCATTAGCGAATCTGGAGACTCCGCTCTTGTTGCAGGCACAGAGAGCAAAGCAAGAATCCATGTTCACACAAATGAACCGGCAGAGTTGTTTTTCAGACTGAAGGACTTTGGAAATGTGACTCAGCAGAAGGTTGACGACATGGAAATGCAGTATAGAGTTAGCCAGAAACGGAAATATCCTATTGCTCTCGTCGTAGACTCAGTGTGCGATTTACCAAAGGAAGTAATGGATTATTATCAGATCCAGATGGTTCCATTGTATTTCAACTTTGGTCAAAGCCAATATTTGGACAAAATAACGATGAAGGCCGATCAATTCTATTCTTTGCTGGACTCTGCAGATGATTACCCAGTTTCAGCGCAGCCGGGTATGAACACATTTCAGAATCTTTATCACTTTCTCGGAACGCACTATGATTCAATAATAGCAATTCATGTTTCGGACAAACTAAGCGGTACATGGAATGCCAGCAAAAAGGCTGCCGAGCGACTAAGGGGGAAGAAGATCAGCGTAATCAACTCCCGGCACGTATCAGGATCAATTGGTCTCCTTGTACTTAAGGCCGCAATGATGATTGAGGAACGACGAGATCATGATGAAATAGTTGAGACTATTGAAACCCTGACGAATAATGCAAGGATCTTCGTCAGCGTTAACACGCTGAAATACATGGTAAAGGGCGGGAGAGTCAGCCCGGTGCTTGGATTGGTGGGAAAGGCCCTTAATTTGAAACCCATAGTATCTGTGGATAGAGAAGGCAATTCAAAACTTTACGGAAAGGCCTTCAGCAAACTCGGAAACATGAAGAAGATACTTAGCTTTGTTGAAGAGTTGAACAAGAAGTGCCATGTTGTCTCCTACAACATAACTCATGCTCACAAGACTACAAAGGCTTACGAAGATAGCCTGACCAAGCTACTCGGAAAGAAACCCGAGTACATAATGGAGGTCTCTCCAGTCGTCGGCATAAGCGCAGGAGTTGGGGCAGTAAGCGTCTCGGTTCTTTGTGAAAGTGACACATGGGCTCCCGATGTTAGAATCAAATGAGGTGAAATGATGGCGTATGTGATTCTTTTCAACGCTCTGGTAGTTGTTGGCTACATGTCGGTATTCTTTGCAATCGGGACAGCAAAGAAAGACAACTCTGTCGTCGACATAGGATGGGGTACCGGGTTCGTTGTAGTCGCGCTCTTTACACTTTTCGTATACGGCGAATGCAATGCGAGACAGATAATTACAACTGTACTGATCTCCTTCTGGGGAATAAGGTTGACTACACATATATTCAAGAGAAACTGGGGCCGTGGTGAGGATTTTCGTTATGTACAGATGAGAGAGAAGTGGGGAGAGAAGGTATTGATAAGATCCTTCCTGCAAATCTATATGTTGCAGGGTCTTTTTATGGTGATTGTCTCTTACTCAGTAATGCTCATTAATAGCCATTCGGGAAAGTCCTTTGGATTTCTGGACGTTCTCGGAATCCTTATTTGGGTTTGTGGCTTTGCCATCGAATCCATAGCGGACGTGCAATTGAGAGATTTCGTGAAGACGAAGAAGCCCGGGGAGATAATGACAAAGGGGTTGTGGAGATACTCGCGCCACCCTAATTATTTTGGTGAGGCCGTTCAGTGGTGGGGAATATTTATCATCGCTCTTTCCATTGAGGGCGGTTTCTGGGCTATAATCAGTCCAATGACAATCACTATTTTGCATAGATTCGTTTCCGGCGTTCCGTATCTCGAAAGAAAATATAAAGCGTATCCGGCTTTTAGAGAATATATGAATATATGAAAGAGACCAACGCCTTCATACCATGGCCTCCAAAAAAGTAGTAGTGTGATATAGATGGAAATTATTCTCTCCGCTATCTTTGCCTATCTTATAGGATCAATCCCCACGGCATATCTTATTGGAAGACTCTTATACGGATTTGATATCAGGAAACATGGAACCGGTAACATGGGCGCTTCAAATATGGTCCTTGTAAAAGGCTGGAAAATCGGGATACTGACAGGAGCAATCGATTTCATGAAGGGGATGGGGACAATTCTGATTATCAAGGGCGTCTCCAGCCACTGGACTTACCAGATGCTGTTCATCGCAGCCAGCTTTGCTGCGATTGGTCATATGTATCCCATCTTTCTGAAGTTCAGGGGTGGGAAGGGAACCGCCACACTGGCCGGTGGCCTTATAGGTCTTGATTACCAGGTTGCGCTGATCTGTATGGTCATACTTCTCGCTTTTATCGCGATTACGGACTACGCGGCTCCGGGCGTTATCGCAGTCTCTTCAGTAATGATCTTCCTTTTCAGAATCATCGGATACCGATGGGGAATATCTCTTCTGTTGATACCCATTGCAGTGATTATGATAGCTAGAAATCTAGAGAATATCCAAAGGATTTTGCGGAGAGAAGAACCGGGGCTGAGGGCGCACATTAGAAGAAAGAAAAGAACCCCGCAAGAAGGGGCCTAATGGTGATTTCTCAAATACCCAGGTAAACTTTTCTAACTTCTTCAGTTTCAAGTAGTTCCTTCGCTGAACCTTGAAGCGTAATCTTTCCTGTTTCCAGCACATAGGCATATTTAGATATTTCAAGGGCCTTGGCCGCATTCTGTTCGACAAGCAGTATGGTGACTCCCCGAGAATTAAGTGTCTGAATTCCCTGAAAAACCTCTTCAACGACAATAGGTGCCAGACCGAGCGAAGGTTCATCCATCATTATTAGATCGGGATTCGCCATGAGGCTTCTACCTATTGCCAGCATTTGCTGTTCTCCACCGGAAAGCGTCCCTCCGGACTGTTTCAATCTCTCTCTTAGAACAGGGAAAAGCGAGAAGACCGTCTCGAAGTTGCCTTCTATCTCTTCTTTGTCCCTCCTGTTGTATGCGCCCATAAGGAGATTCTCTCTAACCGTGAGATTGGAGAATATCCTCCTTCCTTCGGGCACGAGCGAAATCCCCAGCTTTGCCGTTTTGGCGGCTCCAAGCCTGTTGATTTTGTTCCCCCTGAAGGAGATTCTTCCACCGGAGGGTCTTATGAGTCCACTTATGGCTCCAAGCGTGGTGCTCTTTCCCGCGCCGTTGGAGCCTATTATAGTTACAATGCTGCCCTCCTCAACGGAGAGTGTTATGCCTTTGACTGCCTTGATGACACCGTATGAAACCTGGAGCTCATCAACAATGAGAATCTCACTTGCCAACCGTAACCCACTCCCTACCCAGATAAGCTTCGATAACCCTCACGTCCTTCTGAACAAAGGCGGGGACTCCTTCACTGATGGTCCTTCCGTGATCCAGAACCATTATCCTCTCACAAAGCCCCATAACCAGTTTCATATCGTGCTCTATAAGCAGAACGGTAAGGCCGAAATCGTCGCGAATCCTCCTGATAGTATCTACAAGACCTGCCGTTTCAGAAGCATTCATCCCGGCGGCCGGTTCGTCGAGAAGCAGAAGAGTCGCCCCCGTCGCCATTGCTCTTGCAATCTCTAGTAGCCTTTGCGAACCATAGGAGAGCGCGCTGGATTTTTCATTAGCCAGCATTTCGAGACCCAGAACACTCAGCAGTTCAAGAGCTTTGTTTCTCATCTCCCGTTCCTTCTCGGAATAACCCAGTCTGGAAACGCTTTTGAAAAACCAGCTGACGGCCTTTCCGTTGCTTGCAATCGTATGGTGTTGAGAAACCATAACGTTCTCTAGAACGGTAAGATCTCTGAACAGACGGATATTCTGAAAAGTCCTTGCGATCCCTGTTCTTGTTATCTTATCCGGTTGGAGTGACGTTATCTCATTATCCCTGAAAAATATACGACCCTCTGTAGGTTTGTAGTGTCCCGTTACCATATTGAAGACCGTTGTCTTTCCGGCACCGTTCGGGCCGATCAATCCAAAGATCTCGCCTTCTTCTACCCGAAGCGTTACATCCTCCACTGCGGTGAGTCCGCCGAACTTCATTGTGACATTCTCAAGAGTGAGCAAACTCATCTCTTGTATCTCCTCTTGAAAACAGAAACGAGCCCATCCCAGGAGAACTCATTTCTTCCCATCAATCCCCTTGGCCAGAAGATCATTATTATCACGAAGAGTCCCGAGAAAACGAGCATTCTCATCCCGCTTATTCCCACTATCTTGAAACCGAAAAGATTCATAGGCCCTTCCAAGAAGCGTAACCACTCGCTAAGAAAAGCAAAGAGAGCACCGCCGATGATGGCTCCTGTTATGCTTCCCAGCCCGCCGAGAACTATCATTATCAGAACGTTGAAGGTGAGAAGGATGCCAAAGGTGTTTGTTCTAGGATCGATTGTGCTGAGCCAGTGTCCGTACAAAGATCCGGAAATCCCTGCAAAAAACCCGCCAATAACAAAGGCCATCAATTGATGCTTGAAGACATTTATCCCCATGGCCTGCGCCGCAACTCTGTCTTCTCGTATTGCTCTCAAGGCCCTTCCAAAGGAACTGTAAGCAAGACTCAGGACACAAGCTACGGTAACAAGCAACCAACCCCATGCCCACCAGACATTCGTGTGATCGGGAAGCGCCTTCAAACCGAGTGCCCCGTTTGTTATTGAATTGAGATTAAGCGCAAAGATCCTGATTATCTCGGAAAAGCCGAGAGTCGCAATTGCAAAGTAGTCACCTGTAAGTCTCAAAGACGGCCAGCCGATTAGGAAAGCAAATACGGCCGCGACGAGACCGGCAATTATAGTTGCCCAGAAGAAGGGAATCTGAATAGAATTCAAAGGCCATACCAGTTTCTCAATGAGAAAAGTCATCTCCTTCTGCTCCGGTGACAGAGTCAAGAGCGCGGAAGTGTATGCACCAAGAGCAATAAACCCGGCATGTCCCAGAGAAAAGACTCCCGATATCCCATTAACTAATGTAAGACTTACCGCCATGATTCCATATATTCCGATAAGCGTTATTATTCTCGAATAATAGCTGTTCAATAATTCCTGCGAAAGAAATAGAAGAAGCGCTATGGAGGGTAATGCTATCAAAGTGAGTAGGATTTTGGTCTGCTTCTTCATTCAATCATACCTTTACTATTTCCGGTCTTCCAAGAAGACCGGAGGGCTTGATTGAAAGGACGATTATCAGGATGAAAAAGGCGAAGGCATCCCTGTAACCTGCCGCTGCAGGCATTATACCGACCATCATGACTTCGGTTATTCCGAGTATCAGACCTCCGAGTACCGCTCCCGGCACTGAACCTATTCCACCGAAGACGGCGGCGACAAAAGCCTTCATTCCAGGTATGAATCCCATATAGGGCCAGACTTGAGGATACCTGATAGCCCATAGTATTCCACCAATCCCCGCAAGCGCCGAACCCAGAGCGAATGTCATTCCGATCACACGATCGACATTTACTCCCATAAGCGATGTTGTCTGAATATCCAGGGAAACGGCCCTCATAGCCATTCCCACTTTTGTCCTGAAAATGAACCACCACAAAAAGACGAGCGCGATTGCAGCAACGATAAGCGTTATGAGAGAGATTACCGGAAATCTTATACCTCCGACTATTACCTCTCTGCCATACTTTACCTCCATCTCGCCGCCTATGATAATCATTTCGTTTAGCGATTGGGGGAAGATCGTACGGAATGATCTCGGAATACCGGAGAATACAACTACAGCAAGACTCTCAAGAAAGAAAGAGACACCGATAGCCGTTATCAGCGCCGATATTCTAGGAGCATTCCTGATAGGTTTGTAGGCAATTCTGTCAACTGTAAATCCAAGTAGAGCAGCGCAAGCTATAGCAAGAATAGCCGCCAGATACCATGGAAGCTGCGCAAGTGTCACAAAGAAGAGAGCAAAATAAACGGCCATCATGAAGATATCGCCATGAGCGAAATTGATCAGCCTTAGAATCCCGTAAACCATTGTATAGCCTATCGCTATCAGGGCATAAAGGGAACCAAGGCTAAGACCGTTAACAAAGTTTTGAAGAAGAGTCTTAGGATCCAAGCTTACACCTCCGGCCGATTGAAAAGAGAAAGGGGAGGGTGGGGCTTAGAAAGCCCCACCTTCTTTACGGATTGATCGTTGTATCGTACACGAACTTACCGTCTTCTATCTTTACAATCGCAACGGACTTTATTGCGTCACCGTTTTCATCGATAGTGATTATTCCCGTCACAGCAGGATAATCCTTTGTCTGTCGAACGGCCACTGCAATAGCTTCTCTATCGGTGCTCCCCGCACGTTCTATTGCATCCCTTACAACTAGATATGTATCAAACCCGAGGGCAGTGAATGTTCCAGGTGCTTCGCTGTACTTTGCAGTGTACGCTTCGACAAAGAGCTTTGCATTCTCTGTAAGCGCAGGGCTACCAGCATCGTAGTGAGTAGTGAAGTACAAACCGTTTACAGCATCTCCTCCGATCTCGATCGTCTCGGGAACGGCTGCACCATCTCCTGCGATTATTGGTTCGTAAAAACCAAGCTGTCTGGCCTGGATAGCTATGAGAGCGATTTCCTGATAATATCCGGGAATGAAAAAAGCACCGGCACCCTTGGAGATGGCATCGGAAACCTGGGCCGTAAAGTCCTGGTCTCCAGATTTGTAGTACTCGTAGAACACGCTTCCACCAAGCTCGAGAGCCGTTTCCTTGAAGTAATTTGCAAATCCGACGGCATAATCCTGCTCAACGTCTACGAAGACGGCAACGTTTTCCACACCCATGTTGTTGAATGCCAGCATCGCCGCCGCAACTCCCTGGAAGGGGTCGCTGAAACAGACACGGGAAACATACTTCTTGTCCTGAGTTACGAGGGGACTAGTCGAGCTGGGAGAAACCATTGCAACGCCATTCTGCTCAGCAACCATCCCTCCGGCAATCGTATTCGAGCTTATTACCTGCCCGATGATAGCAACAACCCCTTCCTGTTCGATCGCACGACGGGCGGTGTTCACGGCCTGAACCTTGTCGGAGTTGTTGTCGAGTAAGACGATTTCAATTTTCTCCCCAAGAACTTCCGGGAACAACTCGTTAGCAAGTTCGACTCCCTGCCAGATCATCTGGCCAAACGCGGCGACTCCACCGGTCATCGGAAGAATCGCACCTACTTTGATTGAAGCAAGCGCTGATACGGAAAGAAAGACAACCAAAAGAATTACAAAGAGTTTTCTCATACTTCTACCTCCTCCTGAAGTGGTTACAAGTGAATGAGACTAACCCATAATTTGATGCACATTCTCTAAACTCTAAGCAAGTGCAAAAATCGGTGTTCTAAGCTAATTATTCCCCCGAAAGTACATTTAACTAGCCAGAACGAAGAAATTCGAGTTTTTGCATGTTGTACGAATAGTACCACTAATGACAATAAGAAAATATTAAGAAGTGCAACAATGAAGAGAATTTTGGTAACATATCGAAGACATCGTCTGTAAATGGTAGTAATTACCTCACATTGGACTTGACATGATCTATACTAACTCAACTTTGACAGCAATGAATCTGAAAACAGCCAAACAAGGGAAAAAATGAAAAGAAAAACAGACGTACCACCACAGTGGTCTATTATGCAATCTCTTTGAGTAGATCCGGTGGTCTAATTTTGAGTGCTTTGAAAGCCTCGTAAGCATTGTTCATCATTTCAGCCCTTGCAAGAAAGCGTTTGCCTTCTACAGTTATCTCAACTGCTCTTATCTCTTTCAAGTCTTCGAGTATTTCTGCCTAAGAGAAAGTACTTCCAATCTCTTTCAGCTTTCTGCATAAGGCAGTTTCCATTACAAGTGCAAGGAAACAAATCATTATGTGGCCCTTCTCCTCAATACTCTTTCAATACCCAGTTCCTTCCATAACTGCTCGAAGATAATTACAGGTCCCCACAGATAGGTTTGATTTACATTAAGGGCTTCTTTTCTAATCCATTCTTTCGTCGAGAAGTTCCTCAGGCTTTCAATAAGCCTATCTATCTGGCCGCTGTTCTGAAGATCATCTACTCTCCCCAGATTAACCAGAACTCT
>NZ_DIXC01000007.1 GCF_002435945.1 Mesotoga sp. UBA6090 | reverse complement strand
TACTTCCCTTTTCAAGGAATTCTTTTATCCTGTTCGTCTTAGTCTGGAAATCATGCTCATCAATCCTGATCCTGAATTTCATCTCTTTAAGCTGTGACTGCTTGGTCTTCTTCTTGGCTTCCTTCTTTCGCTTGTCCTTTTCGTACTTATACTTTCCGTAATCCATGATTCTTGCAACCGGCGGATTTGCCGCAGGTGCCACAAGAACTAGATCTAGACCCTTCTCTCTCGCAATCCTAAGCGCTTCTGATGTTTGAACAACACCCAGCTGTTCCCCGTTAATGTCAACAAGTCTCACCGTCTTCGTCATTATTTCATTGTTTTTCGGTGTTGAATCACCTCTTGCGATACTACATCACCTCTCAAAAAAAATTGGCGGAATATCCCGCCATGTCAATAACCTATTCTTAAGGTATTGACCCCTCAACCTTCGGGCGGGGGTGGGAGAAAATCTCCACTTAATTTACACTCTCTGGTGAGCCGTGCAGGGATCGAACCTGCAACCTATTGATTAAGAATCAATCGCTCTGCCTGCTGAGCTAACGGCCCACTAACGGTATTTATTGTATCTCATGGGAATGAACCTGTCAACCGGGTTTCAAACGTATAGATCGTCTCTGAAGTTAGAAAAGTACCCATGAGAATCGCGACTCTCGTTGAATCGATATCTCTTGACAAGCTTAGAGTCAACATCGGCAAAAGCAAAACCTTCTGCGCCACCACAATCTGCAATGATTTCCCCTGAAGGCGAAACAATTCTGCTTTCTCCGACAAAGTTCATAGACTTATTCGATCCAACTTGACTGGCCGCCGCAAGGAAGCACCCGTTCTCAATTGAACGAGCTCTGGTCGCAGTATCGTAAATCATTCTTCTCTCTCTTCCAAAGGCGAATGGAACTAAGAGAACCTCGGCTCCTTGCCTGCAGAGTTTTCTCGAGATTTCGGGGAACCCGATTTCATAGCACATAAGTAGTCCAAACTTCACACCCGAATACTCAAAAGACTTGAATTCTTTGCCAGGGGTGAAGACTTTTTTTTCTTCGCGGAAAAGGTGAGTTTTGTTGTAGTAAATCGCTTCAAGATAAGGAAGCATTATTACAGTGGAATTGAAAAGACCGTCTTTCGTCTTGTTCACCATTCCACCAACAATTGCAATGTCATTGTAATCGGCAAGCGCCGAAAGAACCTCTTCTGTCTCCTCCTGCATCTCGACTGCATTTTTGACAGTGTCTTCATCGGTTCCATATCCGCTGTTAAACATCTCTGGAAGAACAACAATGTTCACATCTTCTTCAACAAGACTCTCAATATAGCTTGTCGCCTTCTCCAGATTCTCACCCGGCTCATCATTATCTGCTTTGAACTGAACAATACCAATTCTGATTCTCTCCGTTCTACTCATACTTATCTTCACCATCCCGTTCAAAAGGAATCCTCACAATGGGCTTCAGAATTCTTCTAAGATCTTGAGCCGCAACTAAAATCATTAGAAACGCAGCAAGCACGATTCCGCCACTTCCCAACCTAACATTTGCGATTCTGCCTATCGCCACTCCAACAAGAGTCCAATGCAAAAGTGAAAAGACAACCGCCAACAGCTTCTTATGGTGAAGAAATCCGTAGAATCCCGATACTGCTTGCGCCGCGGCGAGAATGAGAACTTCACCTCCGTACATTGTGCCAGTTGTATCTTGGAAGTAGCCAAACAGGAGAACAACATAAAAGAGAAAAAGGGTAAGATTCTGGATTTTCGAAACACGAACAGTCTTGCTTCCAAGAATCATGCCCATGAAAACTAGAGAAGCAGCTATCGCCGAAAACAAAAACGAGTAATTAAGAAACGGCATGAGAACAAGTGGAACGAGAGAAAAGATGATTCTGTAAAGCATCAGTATCCGTTATCTTCCAGCCACTTCTTAGCCTTTTCCTTCGACTCCTGGCCTTGAACCACGAAATCGGTCTGAATTTCCAGTTCAAGAACCTTCCTGAAGTATTGTGCGGCCAAATCCTTCTTTTTCCATACCTGATAAAGAAGGGCAAGCTCGTAGTAACTGTTGATATATGCAGGATCGTTTTCAATTGCCTTCAGGAATCGTTCTTCCGACTTTCCGTAATTTCGGTATGGCCAAGGAGTATCCCTATCTCTCATACCTTTGGCAATAAAGGGAAATGGACTGTCTGGCATCAGTTCCATAGCCTTATCTATACTCTTATCGAAGTCGGTAATCAGGAACATAGATTGGATTATCCCTGCCATCTCAGCAAGCTGTCCTATCGCCGCCCCTTTGACGTAGTAAGCCATCCCATAGGAATCGTCCATTTCTATAGCCTTTTCTGCAAGCTCCCTTGCTTTCTTATAGTGAGTTTCTCTATCTTTCTTGTCTTCTATCCAGTTTGCATACTCTCTGTGAGAATCTGCAAGCAACGTGAGAATTTCTATGTCTCCCAAATCCTCTGACTCCAGTCTCTCTATGAAGTTGGTCATTAGTTCTGTGTTCTGTACAGCCCTTATCTGAACAAACTCAGAATGGAGCGTCTCGAAATCCGAAGCAACAAAAAGTGATGAGAATAGAATCAAGAAAGAGATTAAAAGCAGTTTCTTCATGTAAAGGAACACCTCCTAAGTAAGATTGTATGATAGGAATATTATATAACTACAATGATAAAAACAACCCGGAGGTACTTCATGGATAGATTTATAGTAGTGAGATATGGCGAAATTGCTCTAAAGCAGGGAAACAGAAAACTCTTCGAAAAGGTTCTGTCAAACAACATAAAGAGACAATTAGGAAAGTCGACTGTCGAAAGGATCCGGGGGCGAATAATAGTCACTGTGCCTTCTGATAAGCTGCAAACTGCCATGGAAGTAATGTCGCGGACATTTGGAATCCAGAACTACAGTTTGGGGACGTGGACAACTTACGATCTTGAGGACATTTATTTGACTTCCACCGACCTTGCAAAGAGAGAGGTCGAGAGAGGGAACAGAACCTTTAAAGTAGAGACCCGAAGGCTCGACAAGCGATTCCCTTTGAAAAGCATCGAACTGAATCCTCTTGTGGGGGAGCGGATTCTTGAAGAGATCCCCGAGACTTCCGTCGATCTTCACAATCCGAATTTCAAGATCGAGATTGAGATAAGGGATGAAGGAGTTCTCATTTCGTGCGGAAAAACGACTGCGAACGGAGGTCTCCCTGTCGGAGTAAGCGGCAGGGCTATTCTGCTGCTTTCTGGAGGAATCGATAGTCCCGTCTCAGGTTGGCTCGCCCAGAAGAGGGGATTAGATCTCGACGCCATTCACTTCTCCAGTCCACCATACACCGGAGAGAAGGCTTTCGACAAAGTTCTCTCTCTTGCGAAATCCCTTTCCCTATACAATGGAGGCAGGGAGTTCAGACTATATTCAATTCACTTCACAGAAGCTCAGATTGCCGTTCACAAACATGTTGAAGAGAGATATAGCCTTGTCTGTCAAAGAAGGTTAATGATGAGGATCACAAACAGAATTGCTGAAAGGAATGGGATAATCGCTGTCGTGACAGGAGAGAACCTTGGCCAGGTGGCGAGTCAAACTCTCGAAAATCTAAGAATAATTGAAGAACAGACAGATTTGATAGTGCTCAGGCCTTTGCTCACTTACGATAAAATCGAAACTATAGAGCTAGCCAAGAAAATCGGGACGTTTGAGACGTCAATACTGCCTTATGAAGACTGTTGTACGGTGTTCGTGCCATCGAGTCCCGCAACAAAGGCAAGACTATTTGACATCAACCGGGTAGAAGCCGGGCTGGACTTTGAGGACTTGACGACGAAAGCCCTGAACAAGTCGAAAATGTACAGAATGAAGAATGGCGAGATATTGGAGGTTAGGGGAATTGAGATTCCTGAAAAAGCTACTTAGTCTGGCAGTCACTGTCTGGATAGCCGTGCTTGGAGTCCTTTACATCTATGTCTATGGCGGAATCGTGATCCTTATCGGAAACTTGATAGGCAAAATAAAAGGGAAGAAAGAGAGAAAGACTTTCATTTCGAGAGAAGTCTCGAGATTTGGCAGAGCGGCCTTTGTACTTTCGGGATCAAAGGTCAGGGTAGCAGGCAAGGAAAATGTGCCCCAGACCGGACCAATGGTAATCGTCGCAAACCATCAAAGCGCGTTCGACATACCGCTTATACCGGGCTACGTCTATCCGGAAATTTCTTTCATAGCAAAGAAAGAGCTGTCGAGAATTCCAGGCATCAACTGGTTCATAAGCGCTCTCGACGGAGTATACATCGAGAGGGGAAACAGATCGCAAACAGCAGGTGCTATGAGGAAGATCTTCAGAATACTGAAAGAGGACGGGACAATTCTGCTTTTTCCGGAAGGAACCCGCAGCGAAGCCGGTGAAATTGGAGAATTCAAAGAAGGGAGTCTTTCAATACCTTTCAAGCTTGGAGTAAAAGTCATCCCTGTGGCTCTAGACGGAACTCGTAATCTTCTGAAGAAGAACAGTTTTCTTATCACTCCGTCAAGGATCTCTCTTGCCATATCTAAGCCGGTTTTACCGGAAGATTTCGCTTCCGAAAAAGAGTTCAGCGAAGAAGTCTATAATATAATTAGAGATGCACTGGAATCACTTAGAAACTGAGGTGGGTTTTATGTTGCAGGTAAGACTTAGAGGGTTGGCTCTCGACCAGAGTAATTCCCCGGTAGTCATACTGGAAGTTGAAAAGACAAACAAAGGGTTTGGAATATGGATCGGCCCATTTGAAGCAGAGGCTCTTGCCCTTGCTGTTAGTGGAAAAGACTTCCCGAGGCCTTTGACATATGATCTCTTTCTAAATACAGTCTCACAACTCGGGGGTACTTTCGAAAAGGCGGTGATTGGGCAGGTAAAAGACAATATCTATTACGCGACTCTACATCTGCAGGATCGAAACGGTCAATTATACGTAATAGATGCTCGCCCATCGGACTGTCTAGTGCTTGCCGTTAAGAAGGGTTTCCCAATTTTCGTAGAAGATACTGTATTCGCTGAGAGTTCAATCGATCTGAGCAACCTTAAGACTGACACTCTTCAGCACGGTCAGGAAGAGGAAAATGAAGGCTTCAAGAAGTTCGTCGAAAATCTTGACATTGAAGAGCTCAAGAAACACTTTAGAGGAAAAGACGAGAACAATGAATCTAGCTGAATTTACACCTTTTTTCAACATGAATCTCAGAAGGTTTCTCGATGAACTGGACCTTTATGAACCGTTGAAAGAAGTAGTCTCTTATACTCCTCTGGCTGGTGGAAAGAGACTCAGAGCGTATCTTGTCTGGGAACTATCGAGATTCACTGGCTTTGGGGACGAAAATGCTTTAAAGACAGGGATTGCTGTGGAACTCTTCCATAGCGGAAGTTTGATCCACGATGATCTCCCTGCAATAGACAACGATACGATAAGGCGGGGTTTACCATCTAGTCACGTGAAATTCGATGAGTGCAAGGCCATATTGGCCGGGGATTTCCTCATGTTGTATCCCTCAAAACTCCTATCTTCTCTAGATATCGAAAGCAGTTCTAAGCTGACTCTATTGAAACTCTGGCAAGAGACTTCTCTGGAGGTTGTCAAAGGTGAGTTCGAAGACGTCTTTCCCGAAAACAAGTCAAGAGAACAAATGGAGAGGATTCACGGTTCTAAGACAGGTTCTCTTTTCGGGTTCTGTTTTGCAGCTCCATTTGCCGGGAGAAAGGAAGAGAAATTCGTTCAAATGCGCCAACTGGGGCTGAGATTCGGCAAGTTGTTTCAGATGATGGATGACATAAAAGATGTAACATCTACCGAAACCGAGCTTGGAAAGACGCCGGGAAAAGATGGTAAACAAGACAAACTCACTATACTCTCGTTCGAATCCCTTGAGGAAGCTCAGATGAAAGTCAAAGAGATGTTTCTCGGCCTTCTGGAAGAAATCGACGAGTTCTCTGATCTTTCAAGAGAAATGGTAAATGTATACGACTTGATTGCCAAACGCTGAATCAGAATCCAAAGAATCTGGACTTCAAGGCCCTTCTGAAACCGGTTGCATCAGAGTACCTTTTCTCTGAGACTAATGCCATTGACTTGCCGAGAATTCGCTTGGCTCTTCTTGAAAACGTATCGAAGATGAGAGGAACTCCCTTAACCCTTTCTGTCGATGGAACGGGATCCTCTCCACTCAGAAGAAAGTATAGAATCCCCCCAACTGAATACACATCCCATGAGTAGTTTGGTGGCGAAGAAGAGTAGAATTTCTCGGGACAAGTATAACTGAGGGAAACTACTTTCGAGAGAGAATTCATAAGGTATACATCCTTTAGACAGGCTGCACCGAAATCCATTACCTTTATTCTTCCATCATCTGTGAGCATTACGTTGGTAGGTTTTAAGTCGCCGTGAATATAACCTCTTTCGTGAATAGACGACACTCCTTCAAGTATGCTGTCTACCATTTCAAAAGCCTTTGCATCGTTCATCACGCCTTCGTTTCTTACTGTATCCTTCAAGGTCTTTCCACTTATGAACTCCATCACATAGTAAGCGGTGTTATTCTCTGTGAAAAGGTCTAGAACCTTAACAACTCTGCCATCTTCGATTCTGGACATTATTGTGAATTCCTCGGAGAAGGAAGAAAGCTTGTCGTAATAGATTTCTCTCAGGTCATCGCTCACGGGCTTGACGTTGTTGTCTTCTCTTTCTACACCTCTGGGAAAGAACTCTTTCACGGCGACATTATTTCCCTTGTGAAAGTCAGAGCATAGATAAGTCAAACCGAATCCACCCCTACCCAACGGCTCGATAACCCTGTAACGCTTCTTCAGAATTGTCCCTTCACTGAGGTAGTATTCTATTGTCATCACCTCTAGTAGAATATACCATCATTATTGAGAAAGGTGGCAGACGAATGTTTGTTGATTTTCACTGTCATTCAGATCATTCAGACGGAACCAACTCGGTTGCTGGAATAATCGAAGAATCCGTTGAGAGCAGAATTGCCGCTCTCTCGATAACAGATCATGACACTCTTGCCGGTCAAATTGAAGCAGGCGAGCTTTCTTCGCAGATGGGCATAAGATATGTAAGAGGAGTGGAGATTAGCTGTGATTTTCACGAAACTCTTGACATCCTTGGTTACGGAATGATTTCATCGGCTGCCTCTATTGAGAACCAGCTGAAAGAGATCAGACTGAAAAGAGATCTCAGGAATACCAGAATTCTCTCCATGCTGAGATCCCTTGGAGTTCAAATCACGGATGAAGAACTCGAATATTCTTTTCCTGGTGAGAGTCTCGGAAGACCTCACATAGCAAATCTCATTGTGAAGAAGGGGTACGCTGATTCCATAGAAGAGGCCTTCTCTCGGTTCATCGGAAGAGAAGGAGGAGCATATGTTGAGAAAGAAAAACTATCTATAAGAGCTGCCATAGAACTCATCCTTTCTGCGGAAGGCGTTCCAGTCCTGGCTCACCCTCTTTCTATGATGCTCGATCATGATCAAACCGTAGAGATGATAAGAAAAATGAAATCTTATGGTCTGAAAGGAATAGAGGTATTTTACAAGACGTACGATATAGAAACAAGAAATGAACTTCTTGAGATCTCGAAGGAACTTGATCTACTTGCCACAGGAGGCAGCGATTACCATGGAGAACACAAAAAAAATCTCGAGCTCGGGATTGAGATTCCTGATGACTTTGTCTGCAGCTTCCTTGAATCTTTACCCGCCAACGACCGCTTTGATGATCAAAACCTTTGAATCGTCATCAAGAAAACAGTCTAGATCAGCCATTTTCCTGTCCTTTAATACTATGTACCGATCAGAATCAACGTCCAGATTGATGAGAAGTTCTCTGACAGAAATTCCGCCTTCAAGATCTAGAACTTCATCTTCAAACTCTACTTTCATTGTTGTTCCCCTAATGAGTAACTTGCCAAGGCGATGGATGCAAGTTTCGAAGGAGATGAGTCGGCCCTGGATACAATAACAATCGGTGCCGAGGCACCCAGAATAAGCCCCGCAATTTTGCCACCCGCAAAATAGACGGCGGACTTTCCAAGGAAGTTTCCGCTGGCAATATCAGGCACAACAAGTAGATCTGCCCTGCCCGCAACTGGACCGGTAACCTTCTTTACTTCCGCTGCGAACGATGATAATGCATTATCGATTCCAAGAGGACCATCTATCTCACAATCTATTATCTGCCCCCTCTGGCCCATCTTCGAGATCACTGCAGCCTCAAGGGTTTCCGGCATGTCTTCATTTACTGTCTCAACAGCCGCTACCAATGCGACTTTTGGCTTTTCGTAACCTAGTGACTTCAAAAAGGATACCGCGTTTTCGATTATAGATATTTTGGTCGGCAGGTCTGGGCGAATTACCATTCCACCATCCGTAACGAAGACTATTCTATCAATTGCGGGGACTTCAAGAGCGGCAATATGGCTCAGGATCTTTCCGGATCTCAACCCCCATTCTTTGTTGAGAACTGCCTTTAGCAGTGTGGAGGTCTTGACGAGACCTTTCAATACTATATCTGCATATCCGGAGTTCACCAGCCTGATACCTTTTTCGCATGCTTCCTCGGAACTTGAAGCACCCATCACTTCTCCCTTTAGCCCTTCTTCGTCGAGGATCTCATTCGTTCTTTCTTCATCTCCTACGAAAACCGGCACCGCTATCCCCTCATCAAACGCAAATTTCAAAGCTTTGATTCCTTCTCTGTCTTCCGAACCAACAAGCACAACTCTTCGTGGACCCTTAGCCTTAGCCAAAGAAATAAGTTCAGAAAAGCTTCTCACAGAAAATCCTCCCTGCTCAACAAGTTTCTCTCAAAGTAAGTATAACCTATGATAGAGTGCCAATTAACTCTCTCGAAGCCAAATAAGTATCTTCTCAAAACAGTTGAAGGGACAGAGCATTTCACTCCAGCCTCTGGCAAGATGGGCAGAAATAAACTTTTCCACCAAGATAATTTTGCCTTTCTATAGTCTCACCGCATCTGGGGAAAGAATTGCCGAAAGTCGCCCTGCCAATAATGGTTTTATGCTTCCCTTCAACCCCAAAGAGGTCCTTCTCAGAATCTCTACCACAATTTTCAGCCATATCTCTAAGAACGGTCTTAATCGAAGAGAGCAACCTCTCTTTGTCAGCATCAGAAAACTTACCTATCTTGACTCTTTGATGAAGTCCGGCTGTCCAGGCTATGTCTTGAAGTACACCGTTACCCAAACCAGGTATCCGCTGCTCCGTTGTCAGGAAGCCTTCTAGACTAAGTGAATCGGCTTTTTCGAAGTTAAAGAGTTTCGAGAAATAGTTTTCATCGAAATCGTCACTGAGAGGTGAAGACTTCCCCTGTTCCACCAAATAGTACTTGTTATCGAAATCACCTTCTTCGAAGCACCATAGTCCGCCACAAAGCCAAACGTAAACACTCAAAAATGAACCGGCACCGAACCTTACTGTGAGCTGGGACTTCGGTTGTGGCGTTTCATTCTTTTCGTAGAACCTCGGGGCTGCTCCATCAGAGAAGACAATCGCCTCTTGTCGATGCTAATCTCTACCATCCCACCTATAGCCCTAGCCGAAGAAAAATCCGAACCAATCAACAGTTTTCGATATTCGAGAGGATCTCCGAGATAAAAAGAGAACTTGCCCCGGTTCGCAGGCACTTCAACTCTGTCAACTATCTTACTTACCGGAAAAATTCTCGTCTATCTGTCTCGAAAGAACAAATGCTTCGGGAATCTCTATCACAACCTCCACAGAATGTAAGTCGATTCAATCAAGAGGCCTCGTCTAGACGTTAGCAAGGGTTTGATAATTTCCCTAAGATATTCATCGCTTAGTTGTGCTGGCTCCTGCGGAGTTGAAATCTCACGAAACAGTGCAACAGTCGCTCGAATTACTCTTTTTGAATGCGTAATCGTCGACAGAATTACCGAAACAAAATTCTTGAACTGAGTCCTGTTCAATCAGTTGGTTGTCCTCTCATCGTCTTGTTCAATGAACAACAGGTGATGTTGGCTAGGTATATCGAATACTTCTTCTGTTTGACTTCTGTCGATCTCATTCCCCCGGATTTGCAATCACTTTTAATTGATCTTCTAAACAGCCCGGTTAAATTCTACGAAGATATCTTCATTTCATATGGGTGCGTGTTTTACAGTGATTCTCAGTCTCCTTGCCGATCATCTCTTTCTTTACTCCACAAGACAATCACTATTGTAGTTCCAGAAGCTCCCGCCACAGACTCCAAAAACAATCTAGAGACCTTTCTCTTTTCCGAAATCAAAAAGGACCCAACTCTCTGATGATCAACTTCAAAAAAGCGCTTGTTCCTACTATCTATCTTCTCTCAAGCAGACAAACCGTCTCAACGTGGCTCGAGAGGACAGAATGAATGTCATTTGAGTGGTCTGTTCTCGGAAACATATCCACGGCAATTTTGGCACTATCGGTAGGCGGGAACATATCAACCTCTTTTAAGGGAGTCTTCCCACTACAAATGCAACTTCTTCTGTTTTTCTATCCTTTCTAGAAATTCTTGGTGTTTCTATGACTTATTTTTCTTGCGAGCATCAAACCATATATAAATCCGAATATTGCCTACAAGTTTGCAATGAGTTAACTTTATTTCTTTCATCTTCGTTACGGTCATATCTCTCAAACATATAATTTAAACCATCATAATCCATCATTCCATAAGGATAACTTAACACCATAGTGTGTTAAGCATTTCAGATACATTCTGTTAACCTAAAAAATTGGCACAAGAACATCATCAATCAATATTGCTTTGGAATAACACTGAACCTTAGCTGACAGTTCTGTCACTGCCGTAAATGGTTTTTGAAAAAATTCCAGATAACCTCATTCGCATTTATCTCCTGGCTTGTTTTGCCAATAACCCGCTCCGGCAGTTTAGAAGAACCTGCGGGCCAAGTATGTCCGCCGCCTTCGATTGCATATAGAATCACTTCCGTCCCTTCCAGTCCTCCGGTATAAGTGATTCGCCTTACTTGGGTGCCATCATTGGAGTCATTATCCAGTTTAGTGGTTTCCGCGGGGATAATTGAGCATTGGTTGTGCTTTACCCATAATTCAATGCTTTCGCGGGCTGAAAGTACTTTACCGAGCTTTTTATTTCCAAAAGGGCCGGTTATATCTCCACCTTGCCAGGGCATCAGTGGATCGGCTGTATTATTGATAACCAGCATGGAAACGGGTTTGCCGGGTGTATAATTTGCTGCTAAATTCTCGGGAATATTACCATCCACCGGAGCTGCTGCTGTGATTTTTTCAGACAATTCACCGGCAAGGCGATAAGTCATCATCGCTCCATTGGACATTCCTGTAACATAAACCCTCTGTGGGGCAACATTCTCTTCTTTAACCAGTTGATCAATCAAGGCAGAAATAAAGCCGACATCGTCAATATTCTCCCGGTGTGCCCTGTAGTCTACCTCTTCTTTGCTACGGCCGTCGTTCCAATGATTTTCAACAGCATCCGGATAAGCTACAACAAACCCTTCCTCGTCTGCCAACACATTAAAACCGCCTTGGGTTGATTCCACCATTCCGGCACCGCTTCCGCCGCCACCATGCAAGACGATAACCAGCGGCAGGGGTTTGGATTGATCTCGGTCAGGCGGAGTGTGCATCAGATAAGTTCGTTTTAAACCATCGACCATTATGGAAGCTTCCGTGTCTTGAGAATCCCGGTCGTTATTTAAAGCGTTAACCGCCAGACCAATCACAGAGAGAGTGACAGCCAATATTAATGAGACTAAAATTAATCGTTTCGACTTCATCATCCTTTCTCCCTTCTTAAGCTTCACTTTCCATAACATAATTTAATATAGCATTAGCTCCGGCTTGATACCCTCCAGCCTCTCGGAAATCCTCACCTATTTTCCCTGCACTTTCGTAAAATGATCTGCTCTCCATAATGTAAGCAGACTTTTCAAGAAGATATTCCGCATCAATATCCTTTTTTGTTGTACATATCCCCGCACCCAATTCCTCAACTCTTTTGGCAACCATGACCTGCTCGGATTGCTGTGGCAAAATCAATAGAGGTACCCCGAAATAAAGAGCTTCGTTCACACTATTCATTCCACCATGGGATATAAACAAACTGGCCCTTTTTAAGACTTCAATCTGGGGAACATAATCCTCAATATAAATATTGGACGGTACAACTCCAAGTTCTTTTTTATTTACTTTGCTGCCTATGGAAATCAATACATTGAATTCCGACTTAGAAAATGCTTTTATACATTCCCTGTAAAAATCCAATCTTTCATTTGCAATAGTCCCTAAAGAGATAAAGACAAGCTTCCTGTCCCCCATATTTCCAAATAAAAAATCCGGGGCATCCTTCCTGTCGTAAATTGACGGGCCTATGAATGCGAACTTATCACCAAGCTTAGCTCCATCCGGCTGAAATTGTAAAGATGTGAATACAATATTTAAATCTTCTTGGTTGCGGAAAAGATCCATTATCTTGCTGTCTACTCCATATTCTACTTTTAATCTTCTTTTTATCGAAACAATATCAAGAATTGGGCCTATACCTACTTCAACCGCCATTTTTAAAATTTTCTTTCTAAATCCATCGGCTTTATTGGTTGTCTCCCCGGAGAACACAAAGGTAGATGTCGTATTTATAGCCTTTATTCGAAGATGCTTTGCTATATACTTGCCCCAGGGACACATGGAATCATGGATGATGTAATCAGGCTGCAATTTTCTAATATATTTCATCTCTTTGGACATTACCTCTTCTGTGGCTTTTAACAGCATTCCTGCCAGCTTTACAAAATTACCGCCTGATGCTGGCCCTTGAGGAAGAGAGAAACTGTAGGGCTTATATTTTGCACCTGCTTTTTCAATTTTTTCTCTGAATTCTTCAGTACTGTAATATATGATTGTTTCTCCTCTTTCCACCAGCTCATTTACTATTGGCAGTGTTGGGTTAATATGTCCATGGGCAGGTACATTAAAGAAAATTCCGATTCCCATTAGTTTTCACCTTCCTCTCAAAGCCTTTCCTTTTTCCATATCCTTATTCACTCTTATGTCTGTACTGCATGGCAATAAGTCTTATTCTATTACTGAAGAACTCCTTCTAATAACTTTGTAAGTTCGTTTATTTCATTTAATAGCAGTTCCAGATTCTTAGTCAGGGCTTTTTGCATCTCCAGTATGTCGGGAAACATTGCCTTTGCCTCTTCATATTTTCCTTCAGAGAACAGTTGGGCCATTTCATCCCACATCTTCTGTAGTTCTTCACTTCCTGTTTTTACATATTCCTGATAGCCTGCGAGCTTTTCAATCTCCTGTTGTATCTGATTCAACTCTTCGGGAGTGAGTTCTAAGGTGCCCTGTTCATAGCCGTCCTGAAATTGCTCCAGAAGGGGCTTAAGGGTTTCCAGGCCTTCGTATATCTCCTGCATATATTGCTTATTTCCTGGTTTTCTTTAAACTCTTTTTTCCATTCTTCAATCTGCTCCGCATTCTCTTCCTTGTATTTACTTCCTTTATCTTCTAGATCGCTCAATTTAGATCTTTTCTCAGACCTATTATCTACATTGTTACTTGATATCATCAGGCTGTTTACATCATTCTGCTGGATTTTTAGTTTACTTGCTCCACCAATGGCTTTTTGCAAGGAATTAAACATTGCCTCTTCTTCAGCTGGTGGTGCTTCCTCTCCTGTTAACAACTGTCAGGCCTTTTCAGCATTGGGCAATCCGTAACCGGACTTCTGTGGTCCACAAGACAATCACTATTGTAGTTCCAGAAGCTCCCGCCACAGACTCCAAAAACAATCTGGAGACCTTTCTCTTTTCCGAAATCAAAAAGGGCCCAACTCTCTGATGATCAACTTCAAAAAAGCGCTTGTTCCTACTATCTATCTTCTCTCAAGCAGACAAACCGTCTCAACGTGCCATGTCTGTGGAAACATATCAAATGCCTTAATAGACGAAATTTCAAATCCTGCTTCCATTAGCTTTGCAACATCTCTTGCCAGAGTTGCAGGGTCACAAGAGACATAGAAGATTCGCGAGGGCTTAACCTTTTCGAGAAGTTTAATACCTTCACCCACGCCGGCTCTGGGAGGATCTAGAATAACAGTCGAAAACTTCCTCTCATTTGATTTCAAGTAATCCATGACGTCACTCATGACGAGATCAATACCGAACATTCCATTTAGATTCGCGTTGGCTCTTAGTGCCTTTACCGAAACGGGATTCGCCTCTACTGACGTGACCCTCTTCATCTGATTCCCGATGGTAATCGAGAAGGTTCCAATGCCACTATATAGATCAAGGAGAGAATTACCGACCGATTGTCCCATTTCATTCACTATATGCTCAACTATCAGCTCAGTAACTTCGAGATTATTCTGAAAAAACGCAACTGGAGGAACTTCAAATCTCTTCGCCGAAAGTTCCTGTTCCAGGATACCCTCACCAAAAAGAGTTCTTGAGACTCCCCTCATCACAACTCTGTCACTGCTGTTCATTAGATGAACGAGCGTTGAAACCTCGCTCAGTCTTTTCTTCACGTTATAGACTATATGGTCTTCATCCGGGAGACGTTCACCCTTCGTAACAAGAATTGCCATAACCTGACTTCCATTGCCTCTCAGAATCAGGTGCTTAAGTTCACCCTTTCCATTTGTTCTGTTATAAGGTCTTAGAGAAGTCTTTCTTAGAATATCTTCAATAACTGCTCTTGTCTTCTCGAAATCTCTCAAACCCAAGACGCAATCCTGACAACTCACCGGGAACTTGCTGTTCCTCCTGTAAAGACCAAGGGAGAGTCCCTTCTTCCCATGATAGCAAACAAATTCCATTTTCAGTCTGTAGTTCACTTCTTTCGGGGAGGGAACAATCTCAAAGTTATCAAGTTTGATCTTTCCAACTCTGCTGAACTGCTCTCGAATTATCTCTCTTTTCCAATTGAGCTGTTGAGAATACTCGAGCGTCTGCCAGTCACATCCGCCGCAGACTGGAAAACTTCTGCATAGTCTTTCCCGTCTTGAATTCGAGGGGGTTACGATCCTCTCGGTTTTCATCAGATGGAAGTCGTTCTTTCCAACGCTTCGGCTTGCAAGAACCACTTCCCCGGGGTAACCTCCGTCCAGCAACGCAACCTTACCTTCTCTCGTTCTGGCAAGAGAGTACCCTCCGGCAATAAGCTTCTCTATCTTCAGTTCTTCCATCACATACTATCGGGAGCTTCTACTCCAAGAAGCCCTAACCCGGCTTTCAAAATGTTTTGCAGAGCCTTGCACATTGCCAATCGGGCTCCGGACAGAGCAGGATTCTCGGGATCAACGATGATGTTCTTGTTGTAGTATCCGTGAAATGCCCTTGATAGATCCTCCAGATAAGACGTCAGACGATTTGTCCTGTAGTCTGTCACTATAGAATCTAGAATCTCAGGGAAGATGGTCAATAGCTTGATGATTTTTCTGTCTTCCTGAGTATTAAGCAACTTCAACGAACTCGCTGATATTGCCACATTCTTCTCATCTGCAGTCCTAAAGACATTGCTGATTCTTGCGTTGGCATATTGGACGTAGAATACCGGATTGTCATTTGATTTCTGTCTGGCGAGATCAATATCAAAAAGCATGTGTGTATCGGGATCAAACATTGCGAAGAAATACCTTGTTGAATCGACCCCAACAGCCTCAACCAACTCGTCAAGTGTCGTGAATTCTCCTCTTCTTGTTGACATCTTCACGACTTCGCCCTCTCTTTTGAGGTTCACATACTGGTGAATAATCACGTTTAGAAAATCATCATCTATATCGAGAGCTTTCATCGCTGCTTTCATTCTGGGTATGTGTCCCATGTGATCTGCACCCCAGATGTCGAAGACTTTCTTGAACTTCCTCTCGTGCTTGTTGTAATGGTAAGCAATATCTGTCATGAAGTAAGTGTTGGTACCGTTTGATCTAACTAGAACCTTGTCATCATCTTCCACAAAGCTCGATACCTTAAGCCATCGTGCTCCTTCAGACTCGTATATCAACCCCTTACCTTCGAGAGATTTGATAACGAATTCAACTGTTCCGTCTTCAATAAGAGAACTCTCATAGAAGACATTATCGAAATCCACTCTCAGCTTCTTCAAGGTTCCCAAAATGTCTTCAAGCATCTTTTCAAGCGCATATTTCTTGAAGAAACTTTCTGATTCGTCGTTCCAGCTCCCTTTGAAGCGTTCACCAACTTCATCTACCAGTCCTTTCGCAATCTCAACCAGGTACTCGCCTTGATAACCATCCTCGGGAAGTTCTTCTTCCCGGCCCAGGAGATGATTGTACCTTACCCACAAAGATCTGCCAAGAAGCCCTATCTGTCGGCCAGCGTCATTTATATACATCTCTTTCTGAACCCTGAAACCTCTTGAAGAGAAGACCCTGCAGAGAACATCTCCGAACACAGCCTGACGTCCATGACCAACCGTAAAAGGCCCTGTTGGATTGGCGCTCGCAAATTCGAACTGAATATTTGTTTCGCCCTGTTTTTTCCAGAAGCCTGGTTGTTCAAAGATCTTGGCCAGTACAGAAGAAAGATAATCTATGGAAAAATCGACGTTGATGAACCCGGGCCCGGCCACCTCAACTCTACTGTAATCCGATTCTTTTCGTAGCTCTTCGGAAATCGAAACAGCGATTTCTCTGGGATTCCTCTTCAGAGATCTTGATAGAATGAAGGCAACATTGGTCGAGAGGTCACCGTATCCTTCGGGAGGTATCTCAATCTTAAAATCGACTTCCTCTTCTTTTAAACCGAACTCTTCTAACAAGCGATTTATTGTGCTCTCCAACTTTTCCTTGAACACAGGTCACCTCCAAATTAGAGCAATATACTTTAGCATACAAAAGCATAACACCGCATTGTTGTGATACGGTTTAGTCTACGTTTCCTCGCGCCCATAAACACAATTGAAAGCAATGACTTATATATGTATTATATTAGAGATAACCAAAACAAGGAGGGTTAAGATGGGCGTAAACCTTAAAGGAAAAAGCTTTTTGACACTGCTTGATTTCACCAGCGATGAGATCCGCTATCTACTGGACATAGCAAGACAGGTGAAGGTAGAGAAACGGGCTGGAACACCGACCAGTAGATTCGCCGGCAAGACACTGGCAATTGTATTTGAGAAGCGGTCCACAAGGACAAGAACTGCCTTCGAGACTTCTTTCGGAGAAGAGGGAGGGCACGCGGTATTTCTCTCAAAAGACGACATTCACCTTGGAGTCAAAGAGGATCTGAAGGATACTGCAAGAGTCCTTGGAAGAATGTTCGATGCGATAGCGTTCAGAGGCTTCAAACAGGAAACAGTTGAAGTGCTCTCACAGTGGTCAGGGGTCCCTGTCTACAACGGTCTTACTGACCTGTACCACCCGACTCAAATCCTCGCAGATTTCATGACGATCGAGGAGAGTCTAGGCAGCCTTAAGGGTCGAAAGCTTGTCTTTGTAGGTGATTCCAGAAACAACATGGCAAACTCTCTAATGATAGGTTCTGCAAAGATGGGACTGCATTTCGTTGCATGCGGGCCAAAAAGCCTTCACACAGACCCAGCAATCGTTGACAAGTGCAAGGAGATTGCGAAAGTGTCTGGAGCTAAGGTTGAGGTAACTGAAGACATAGAGAAGGCACTGATGGACGCCGATGCGGTTTACACAGATGTTTGGGCATCTATGGGAGAAGAAGCGAAGCTGCAGGAAAGAATTGCCCTGTTGAAGCCCTATCAGGTAAATGGCGAGATGATGAGAAAGACTGGAAAGACCGAGAGCATCTTCCTTCACTGCCTCCCTGCAGTCAAAGGAAACGAAGTGACTGAAGATGTCTTTGAGAGTCCCGTTTCAAAAGTCTTTGAAGAAGCCGAGAACAGAAAGCACACAATTAAGGCAGTTATGATAGCCACACTGCTGTAGGGGGTAAAATGAAGAGAATTGTTGTTGCAATAGGTGGGAATGCGCTTAATAAGCCAAATGAAAAACCAACTGCCGAAGTAATGCAAAAGAACCTGCTTTCGACAACCTCCTATCTTGCAGATCTTATAGAGGAAGGCTATGAACTGGTTATTACTCACGGCAATGGACCTCAGGTAGGAAACCTGCTGGTTCAACAGGACATCGCTAAAGAAGTATTTCCCCCCTTTCCAATTGATGTCAACGACGCGATGACTCAAGGCTCGATCGGTTACTTGATTACTCAGACTTTGAACAACGAACTAATCAAGCGCGATCACAAGAGAGACATCGCTTGCGTTCTAACCCAGATAGTTGTAGATAAGAATGATCAGGGCTTTCAGCACCCTTCGAAACCTGTAGGACCATTCTATGACGAAGAGACCGCAAAGGAACTTGAGAGAACCAAGGGCTGGACTGTCAAAGAAGATGCCGGGAGGGGCTTCCGCCGTGTAGTTCCTTCGCCAATCCCTCTTGATGTTCTTGAGATTGAACCGATAAGAGAGATGATTAAAGATGGGACTATAGTAGTTGCCGCAGGCGGTGGTGGAATCCCAGTCGTCAGAGAGAAGTCGGGAGCGATCAGTGGAGTTGAAGCCGTTATAGACAAGGACAGAGCCTCAGCATTACTTGGAAAACTTATTGAAGCGGACGCTCTCGTAATCCTCACCGGAGTAGACCATGCCTACATAAACTTTGGGAAAAAAGATCAGCAGGAACTAAAGGAGTTGACCGTTGAAAAAGGCCGAGAGTTAATGGAAGCTGGCCACTTTGCAAAGGGAAGCATGCTGCCGAAAATTGAATCCGCAATCGATTTTGTCTCCAGAACGGGAAAGGAAGCTATAATAACCTCTCTGGAGAAGGTTGACCTGGCACTTAGGGGGAAATCGGGTACAAGAATTGTTCCATGAATGGAAGCCGGGTATTCCCGGCTTCACTGTTCATTTCTAACACATTGTGATATAATATGTGTTATACGAATGATTGAAAGGAGTGACGACAGTGCGTGGACAAGAAACGAGAGAGAGAATAATGGAGGCAGCTATACAGGTCATCGCTGAAGAAACGATCGAGGGCCTAAGCACACGAAAGGTTTCAAGCATAGCAGAAGTAAATCTTGCAGCCATTCATTATCACCATCGCTCCAAAGAGGGAATGCTCATAGACCTCTCTAGGCACATTCTGAACAACTACGTTCTTCCGCGACTCGAACCACTAATAGACCAGTCAAAACAACCAGTGGACATCGCTCATGATCTCTACACGGAAGTCCTGAAGCTTTATTCGGAAAGGTCAGACATAATGGTTTCTCTCGTATATCTTTGGCTTCACGGGATGAAGAACAAAAGAGTAAGGGAGATTCTTATTAATGCAAGAGCAGACTTCTATGATAGGGTTGAGAGAGCTCTCGGTGCTTCAATGTCTATGAGACGAGCCTCTAAAGTTTCTCATCGGCTTCTCACATATGTGGCCGGCAAAGTAATGGAAATGTCAGTAGATGGAGATATGCCAGACGAAAAGGAAGTCGACGAAATGGCAAAGCTCCTATCATAACTGTTCACCGATTGAGAACTTATCGCGATTCGTCACATTCTTTAGACTTTTGTGTGGGGGAAGAAGAGTTTTCTAGTTCAGGAATCCCAGGTTCAGCTGCATTCCAACGAAGCTGTACACTGGGAAAGGATCGAATGTTGAGAGATCGTCCTTGATCTCCCATTTTAGCGTCCCAACAAGCTCAACGCTCTCTATACTCAGGAAGTAGAATTTCTTGTCGATGTCCAGTCTTCTTCTGGCGGAAAATCCAATGGAAGTGAAACTCTGCTTTTCCGTTTCACCGGCGACCTTCTGAAATCTGCCCAGAGTTGCACTTATGGCGCTGAGACCGTTGTCGAAAAACACTTCTGTTTTCAGCTGCCCACCAAGAAAGGATGCATTTGGAGCAGCGTACTCGTACAGTCCTCCGATCTCAAGGTATACAACATTGAAATCGTACCCCAGCTCTGCAACCACCCTTGCCTCCTGCAACGAAGAGAAAGAAACCCGGGAAGCGAGATGAAAGTTTGCGTCATGGCCCAGAGTGAAGTAAGGACCTTCATCCATGAACCAACCGGCCTCTATAAAAGAAAGTATGCCGATCCTAAGTCCCACATCTTCGAAACCCAGCATAGCCTTCACCGATCCGGGAGACAGTATTCTCGAAGAGTGAGTCGAAGCAAACGATGTGACCGAAATCAAACTAAACACGAGCACAATAATATATACTCTTTTCATAAGGAACACCTCTGTATTGAAAGTACATATTCAGTATACAACAGATTTGCGATTATTCTCCGGTGGAGGGCTATTATGAAGAAAACAAGGTTCTGGGTTCTTGGATATTTCATAGCAGTGTTTATGACTCTCTTTCTCTTTCCTACGACCTCAAGGGTTCTCGGACTGGCCTTTATATTTTCGCTGATTATCAACACACCGGCTCAATTTGTCAGCAGAAAGATCCCTAGGGGAGCCCTAAACATAGTAACCGGCATAGCTCTTCTATCATTCATGTTCTTCCTTATCTACAGCGTAATTCCTATAACAATCAAGGGTGTGAGAAGCCTTTCGTTGGAGCTGGACTCTCTTTTCAATGGTGGCACCTTCGACAAGTGGCTGGAGAAGCTTCCCCCATTCATTTCCGAAGCGATAGTTGACGTAGTCGATAGCGCTTCCCAATGGTTGAGTGACGCGGCAATCATGGTTGGGCAATACGTTGCCTCAAACATCACTTCATGGATTACAGGCGTTGTCCTGCTCATAATTGCAGGTTTTGTGATCGCAAGGAAGACCAATATGATCCAGAAAAGCGTGCCCATACTCTTTCCCGGGTGTGATCAGGACAAGGTGAGCAGCTTCTTTCACTCACTGTACAAGGATTTTCAGACCTTCATTGGCGGTCAACTGATAATTGCGCTTATTGTCGGAACAATAATCGCAGTAGGATCGACCTTTCTCGGTGTCCCAAATGCGATATTTCTTGGTTTGTTAGCAGGAATAACGAATTTCATCCCTTATCTTGGTGTGGTCATCACGTCAGTTCCGATGATAGTGCTTTCTTTCGTAAACAAAGGACTTTGGGGAGTTGTTGGAGCCATCGTGTTGCTAGTTTTCGCCAACCAGCTGGAGATCTGGTTCCTATCACCAAAAATTCTATCGAACAGAGTTAAAATTAACTGGTTCATCGTGCTGGTATCGATTATAGGGTTTGGGGAGCTGCTTGGCGTCTTTGGAGTTGTTTTCGCAGTTCCAATCCTCATATTCGTAAAGAGGTACTGGATGGACTTCGTTCTCAGTGAAAGGAGTGGTAGTAATTGGGAATCTACGATAGAGACTGGTACAAAGAAAGTCGAAGAAGTGAGTCCTCAACTCCAGGAAGAAAACCAGACAGATTCACAAAAGGGCTGATCGTCGGACTGATAGTTGGGTTTGTGATCGGATTTCTTGTCTTTGGCTTCATATAGTTGTGTTAGATAATGAAAGGGGCGAGAAACAACCCGCCCCTTTTTCATAAAAACACTCGGTGAAGTAACTCTCTTTCTAGAAAACGTACGACAGATAAGGCCTGATCTCGAAAATCGGCTTCTCGTATCCTCCGTTCTTCTTGAAATAATCTCCGAAGTAAATCGAGAAATCACTTCCGAAAGTGAAATCCCCGTAAGGAATCATTATGTTCAGCGTCATTATGTTTGCGTTTACAGTCTCACCGACAGGACCACTCCAATCCTCAGGATTCGTAAACTGACCGGGGTCGTCTTCTGGTTCTTCCATATTCAAGTATGGTGTTTTAAGAGTAACCTCTCCCTGTTTGAAGTGATCATACACGAAGGAGATTGAAAGTCCGTTCGTCATTATTGCATTAGCCATCAGCGAGAATCCATTGAGATCAGGTCCGTACTTGAATCCCAGAGGATAATCTGTGAAATCCCTGCTTCCGGGAAGTTCGGATTTAGTGTAGATTCTGTTTGTAAATGTAAGAAGCGGCTGCCAGCGATTGTACATCCACGTGTCCGTGTGATACAGCTCCACAGAGGCAAGAAGCAACGTTTCCTTTATATCCATCGCGTATCTAAGACCCCCGCCATAAGCCAGTGCCGTTGGTTTACCTCGCGCTCCGGCCTCAGTAGACCCGAAAGAAACGTCATCTATGGCGATTTCTCCGTACAGTTCAATACCCTTGAAAGGAACCAGAGAGAGATCGAGCGAAGCCATGACGTTGGAGAAATCTTCACCGTAGGTATTGTGGAAGATGATGAATGGGTTGACGTCGTTCAAATCCGGGTGCTTCCCACCGACAACATTGAGCTCGCCTACGCCGAGTCTCCCCCATGTCGAAAACTGAACATCGAACCGATGCCCGATGATCGTCTTCGCTCCTTCGGTGTAAGGCCTTCTCTGGTTCAGATCCCACACCTTTCCCTGCTTCACCCATTCTTCATCGTTCAGTAGCGAAGTCGGGGTTATGACCAGAAAAGAATAGGTAAAACGGCCGTTTTTCCAGAGAGGCGTAGTATATGAAGAAGAGATATTATCGTAATACGATGAGGCATCACTTATCGTCAATCCGTTTCTCATAGGACCCCAGGCCACCTTGTATCTCCCTAG
The DNA here is from genome assembly GCF_002435945.1 of Mesotoga sp. UBA6090. Classification (NCBI taxonomy): domain Bacteria; kingdom Thermotogati; phylum Thermotogota; class Thermotogae; order Kosmotogales; family Kosmotogaceae; genus Mesotoga; species Mesotoga sp. UBA6090. Next base: position 19,067 of record NZ_DIXC01000007.1, on the reverse strand, counting down.
GGAAGCATAGAAGCTATCGCTAGCATAGGATACATAACCGAATGTTGGCCAGCTCATATCAAGCGCCTCGAGTTTCCCTTCAAAAAGCTCCACTGGAAAATTCATGTACGGCTTTGAATCAAAGTTATCACCGTGACTGATGTAACTCCTGTAGTCTTTATGAATGTCGAGATTAATGAATCCCGTGATGTTGTCGGATACTTCGCTCTCAAAACCCAGCACAAACCAGGGCTTTAAAGTATCGTACCGATACCTTAAGTAAAGAGGGACAACAGATTGCAACCAACCCTTTTGCTTGAATGGTTCGAAGTTATGTATCAGGAACTGCGGAGTGACTCTAAGAAAGATGTCGGTACCGACAGAAGTCTTAGTCCATTGCTGTCTAAGCTGGACAGAGGCAAATCCCTCTGGAATTGCCGCATTTGCAGTAAAGAGCGTTCTACCATCAACCAAGTTTCTGCCCAAAAACAAGTTGTATTGATCTGTGCCCTTGAACATCAAGGTACCCTGGCTTGCCAGAATTGCCACTGCCAACACCAAGAAAAACGGCAAGGTGATCTTCTTCATCTGAATTACCTCCCTAAAATAGTGAAAACCTTTTGATGAAACCCACGTTTATCCAGAAATCAATGTTATCGGCAAAAATTACTTTACCATCGGCAAAAAGCGCTGTATCAGGGCAACAAGTGAAGAAACTCGCCAAAGACAGAATCAGAGATCTGTTGATTGGTTTCTTCGGACCGTACCAGTCTTGATCGAAAGGTGGAGAGTATGGAGAATCAATTGTAAACGATCCTTCTCTCAGAAGTTCCAATGCAACTTTCACCAACGTATTCTGGCTCTCGTACTCGATGCCAACAAGGCTCAACGTTGAGTCAGGTCCATAAGGAAATCCAAAAAAACCCGTGATAACCGGCCAAGAATCGAGATGCAAGACGTTAAATCGGTATTGATAGGTGAACTTGCCGATGCTTGTACCTCTATTGTAGAGATAGGTAGTCGCGTGGTAGTGTTCGATCCGCAGTCTAAGTCCGCCGCTATTCAAAAGTGTTCGATCTCTGATTTCGTTCTCTGATTCAGTGAATCTTAGTCCAGAATAGGGCAAGCCATCAGATATTTTCCAGGAAAAACCTGCAAACCAGCCAAAGGCCGTGGGATTGGAATTAGGACTCTCCGTAGAAAGTCTAAAATCATCAAGTGTGAACTCGCCGTAAGCTATTACATCGCTTAGCTTTATCTCTGCTGCAAGTGTGGCAGTGACATTTGAGTTGCTTTGATATGTATGGTGGTAAATCAAGAACGGTCCGAGATCTTGCAGATCCGGGTAGACTCCATATACGAGGTTTTCCTCTCCGAAAGTCAATTTCAGGTTGTCATTCATGTATCCAAAGCGGTGGCCGAGAAGCGTCTTGGGTCCCCCGCCAACTGTTCTGTCAGAAGATATCACAAAGAAATTATAAAGATACTCTCCCGATTTGGCTTTGCCATTCAACTCAATCCACAGGTGGTCGAAATACGGCAAAGTATTGGAAAGAACAAAACTGTAAGTAGAACTGCCTAAGCTCAGTTTTCGCCTACCCAAAGAAATCAACGAATTTGCATCTTTCCTCTCGAAGTAACCCAGTCTGGGAAAGTTCACGTCAACGGCCGGAAGAAAGGAAGTCGTGGAAAGCGGTAGATTGCTGAACCAGTCTCCCATAAGATAATCCGAAAACTCCTGCCTCAAGTCCATGTTCACGTACAATCTCGAATTACCAAACGTTATCTCCAACCCCCCCGAAAAGATCGCCGGAACCCGCATGTACCTGTTTAAATCTTCTAAATCTGGCTCGTAGTTACTCGTGACAGATGGAATATTATCAAGAGTTAATGAAGGTGAAAGAATCACGTGTAGGCCCGTGCTTCCCAGAACCATTAGTGGTATGATAAGCATCAACAAAGATAAACAACATTTCGACAATACATTCACCCCCATTGGGATTTTACACCAGGAGGAGTGATAATCGGTGCCGTTTTTTCTTTCTAGAGCCTCTTCCAGCGCTCGCGAGATAGCGACAGAAATCTTTATATACTCAAATCTAAGCGTTACGGCTCTTTTCAGTCAGTTCTTCCACAGCAAAGGCTTTTCATCAATAGAGATCGGGATTCTGATGGCGGTCACTCCTACCCTCTCAATTATTGCAAATCCTTTTTGGTTCAGGCGATCAAGCAGGATAGGGGGGCCGTCTGTTATGGGAATAGTCTCTGTCGTCTCGGCAGTCTCTGTCTGGGCAGTCTTCATTTCACCAGACTTTGAAACTTCATTGATTGCAATGTGTTTCTTCGCATTCTTTGTTGTGAGCATCATACCTATCGCGGAGTCTGTGGTCGTTCCTTCTTTGAGAAACAAGGGGAAACGCTTCGATCGCGTAAGATTGTTCGGTACGATTGGCTATTCCATTACGGCCCTTATATCGGGAATCATACTGAAGTACGGATTTGTCTCTATCTTCATAATAGCCACAGTGTCCCTATCTACAGTGGCCTTGGTAAGCAGAACCTATCCGACGGGAAGGAAGCTGAAAAGGTCAGATGAAGAGATTGATCGTTCATCTTTGCCACTTCAATTCTATCTACTTCTATTGGCCGGTGCCGCCTCAATTACTATTGGAGCGTTTGGATCAACTTTTTTGCCTGTCCTAACCAGTGAAAGGGGATTCGAAGTTTCCTCAACAGGGTTTGCATTTTCGTTAATGGCTTTTTCGGAAGTCCCCTTCCTTTTCTTTGCAGAGAAGGTTGTTGAGAGATTGGGTAACACACGCCTTCTCGTGATAGGAATCTTTGCAACCGGCCTTCGATGGTTTTTGACATCGATGGCGACTTCTTTTCCTATCTTTCTCCTTCTTCAAATGCTTCACGGCATTAACTATATCGTAGTCTATTACTCGGTTATGAATTACATTCATACCAGATTTGAAGCCAGCAAAGCTACCAGAGCGCTTACAATCTACTGGATGTCAACTACAGGACTGAGCTATCTTCTTGGCTCCGTACTTGGCGGTGTACTTATTCGCGCATTCGGGATTGTGAGAGTGTACACTGCCACAGGAATAACCGGTATGGCAATTGCCATCTTCTTCTCGTTGTTATTTGCAGCGCTCCACAAACGAACTGCCTTCACAAACCGTTAACTCTAATGCCGATACAAACGGTATACTTAAAATAGGTAATTACAATTGAGGGTGATACAATGAAAGGGATGAACCGCATAAAGCAAACAATGATGGATATCTCTATGGACGTAGACTCCTATCTTGAGAAGGACCCGACAGCTTCCAGCAAATGGCACATCATTTTCTTCTCGGCGGGCTTTCATGGTCTCTTGCTATACAGAATTTCCAGTCTTCTCTGGAATAACAGGCTTGGTTTGCTTGCCAGAGGCCTCCATTACATTTCAAGGATACTTTATTCAATGGATATTCACCCTGCCGCTCGAATAGAAGGTGGCGTTGTAATTGATCATGGTGTAGGCGTTGTTATAGGTTCGACAGCTTCAGTGGGAACGGGAACGCTGATTTATCACGGAGTGACTCTGGGATCAAAGAATGTGATGAAGGGAAAGCGTCACCCGGACATTGGCAGAAACGTTGTGCTTGGGGCGGGAGCGAAAGTGTTAGGGCCAATATACGTATGCGACAACGCGAGGGTCGGCGCGAACAGCGTAGTTCTTGAGCATGTTCCTCAAGGCTCTCTGGCAACAGGCATACCCGCAAGAATTCATGAGAGTGCGAAGAATGTGGAGGCTTAAGCAAAATGGTATTTCATGATCTTATAGGTAATACGCCCATGTTGGAACTCAGTTCTCTCAGAAGTTCTGCGACCATCCTTCTGAAGATCGAGAAAAACAACCCTGGAGGTAGTATTAAGGACAGGACTGTCCTTGGAATGATGCTTGATGCTGAAAGGAAAGGCCTTCTCAGAAAAGGGATGACCATCGTTGAACCCACGAGCGGCAACACGGGGATCGCGATCTCCATGCTTGCAGCTTCAAGAGGTTACAGGTCGGTTGTTTTCATGCCTGAATCTGCAAGCATTGAACGAGTCAAGCTAATGAAAGCCTTTGGTGCGAAAGTGATAAGAACTCTCTCTGATAAAGGAATATCCGGTTCATATGATGAAGCTAAGAGCTTTCTCAACAGTAATCCCGGTTCAATGATGCTTGATCAGTTCAATAATGAGGCGAATCCCTTGTTTCACTTCTCTACTACTGGTCCTGAGATGTTTCGGCAGGTCAACCGAGAGCTGGACGCTTTCATTTGCGGCATGGGAACGGGAGGAACAGTAACCGGTATTGGGCGCTTTCTCAAGAAGGAAGTTCAGAGTATTCATATTGCCGGAATAGAGCCCGCTGGCTCTCCATTCATTTCGGAAGGAAGGAGCGGCTCTCACAGAATTCAGGGAATCGGTCCCGGTTTCAGACCGAAGGTCCTCGACCTTTCAGTGCTGGATGAAGTAATCACCATTGAGGACGAAGAGGCTCTCTCTATGATGAGATGGCTTCACAAGAAAGAGGGGTTAATGGTTGGAATATCATCCGGAGCCAACGTCGCAGGCGCTCTTAAGCTTGCCGAAAAGGGCATGAAAAGAATCGCAACGATCGCTCCGGATGGTTATGAAAGATACTTGAGCGTAGATATCAGTTAGTTTTCAGAACCAGCAATGCCCCGGTGTTTTTCCCTGTCTGCCAGTCTTCTTGAAGTAGAACAGCAGCTTCCTTCCCACTGAAAACAATGTCAACCGGATAACCATCTAACTCTACATATTCTATCGTATTTCCCCTACTATCCAAAACTTCTAGTGTTCCAGTAATAGTCTCAAGAACGTAAATTCTATCTCCATTGTGAACAACCTTCATTGGACCGCGACCCATCAAATCGAATTTCTGGGTACGGTAAGTTGCTAAATCCACTGTCATTATCTGGTCTTCGCCGGTCAATGCAATCCAGATCTTTCCGTTGTGAATCACCGGGAAATTTGGATATTTACCCAGCTGAACTGAAGTGATCTCAGTCAAATCACTCTTTGAAAGAATCTTGAGATTCTCCTCCACATATGAAACGAGGAAGATTTTCTCTCCCCCCAGAAGAATGTAAGATGGCCGCTTACCAATATCTGCTTCCTTTATCAGATTACCCCATTCATCAAATACTAGAAGTCCTTTTTCTGTCTCGTGAGAATTCGTAAGAAGATTATAGTTGTGGAAAAGCGACACGAAAAAGAACTCCGAATCCTCCGCTATAGATAGAGCTATCACTGGAAGCTTCTGCCTCTTTATTATCTCCCTCTTGGAGATGTCGAGCAGAAGAAACTCGAAATCATTAGTCAACATTCCAACCTTTCCATCGATAAAGGACCCAGTGATTAACCTGCTAGAAGTGGGAATCTCATCGATCTTCTTCCATTTGCTGGGGTGACCGGAAACATCGACAACAATCACTCTCCCACTGTAGAATCCAAAGCAGTAGAGCTTCCCATCCCTATAGATGAGATCATTTATCCCATCGTTTCTCATTGAATCGAAAATAGTCAGGGGTCTGAAACTCGTGTCGAAAACCACTAACTCCGAGTCCCCTTTAACAAGGGTTACAAAGTACGTCCCGCTGCTATTCTCAACCTTAATAAGTGCCGAAGGCATTATTCCCAGAGGATATCTCTGACCAAGAGTGATCGTTCCTGATGCCGTAACTGCAATTATTCCAACGAATAGGAAAAAGAGAATCGGTGATCTTTTCAAGGTTTCTTCACCACATACACCAGAAGATCTTCTTTGAAATTTGACGCTATATCGAAATCGTGGGTGTAAACATCGATCTTATTGCCCCTTATAGAACTACCGGTGTCCTCAACAACAAAGAATCCTTTGTTTGGAGAGGATGAGAAAAACGGGATATAGACAATCGAGCCAAGAGGAATTACGACTGGATCGGCAGCAACGGTTCGATATCCCTTCACAAAATCCCCGCTCGCAGTCATTTTGAAAGAAGGTGACGTCGGATTCTTTGCATCATCCCATTCTGTGTACATTGTAACCTCGAAAGTCCCGACATTCTCGAATATTATATCGGCTGGATTGACAGGCACATCGGCTTTCCAGAATTCAAAGTGAAGATTTCCTTTTGCATCGGAGGCTGATCCGATCGTATCTCCAACCCGAACAAAATCGCCTTTCACTACTGTGCGACTCCCGAGACGCGCGTACACGGTCTTTATGTTGTTTCCGTGATCAACGACAACCATCTCGCCGTATAGATCGTTCACTCGCTCGGACAAAATAACCTTTCCAGGAAGAAAAGCCGTGATCCTTGATCCGGGCGGTACAGTCAAGTCCATACCTGGATTGGCGTAACCGTAATCATAGCTTCCAAAATTCGATTCGATAGAGTCGACAAGAAAGTCCACTCCAAGGTTCAAACCGAAATGAGTTGCAATTGATGCCTTTGCCATCAGATTGTCAAGAGAAAGAGGAATCTTGATCTCGTCACCACGGTAGATCAGATCCCAGTTTTTAACATCCGTGTTCATGGCCTTCAGCTGTTCCACGGTCACCCCATACGCTTGAGCAATGCTCCACAGGTTATCGCCTGACTTAACAATGTACGATACATAAGACGTAGGTTCAATGGTCTCGTAAGCAGCTGCTCCCAGTCTGCTTCGAATGTCGGAAATCTCTCCCAGGAAAGTGGCCATAGTCACAAACTCTCTCTGTTCAGGCTTTTCCTGCTGTTCAATTGCCTCGAGATTGCTGGCAAGCTCTCTCGTTCTTGAGTCCATTTCCTCTATTCTCGAAACGAATTCGTTGAAAACCTCTGCATCTATCACAGAGGAACCCACAGTCTGCTCCAACTCGGCAAGTCTTCTTGCCAGTGAATCGTACTTGGCGCTGTCTACCAGTGAAGTATCCGTCCTGGCAGAAAGCTCTTCAATCTTCTGCAAAAGTTCATCGTATCTGCCGTCTGCGTTTTCCGGTTCCTGCTGAACGATAACGGTCTCCGTATTCTTGATCTCTTCAATCCTCTGTAGAAGCTCCTCGTACTTTGCTTCGTCGATTGAACTATCGTAACTGCCGACTTCAGAAATTCTCTGGACGAGTTCTGAATATCTTGAAGAATTTAGATACTCGAGTGCCTGAACTTTTCTGTTGAGGTCGTCGATTTCTCGGGTGATGATATCATTTTCCACCGAGCCGGTAAGAACACCGTCAATCTTGTCATAAAGTGTCTTAACTATTGCTGCGGAAGAAGCTGAATCGATTACTGATTCGGCGAGCATATTCTTTATTATCTGAAGTTCGGCCCTAAGGGCTTCGAGCTCCTCATAGCCTGCATACGTAGGCTCTATTGCTTGAACAAAGTTAATCCGGAAGGCAAGCTCTTGAACTGCGTCTTCCAGCTGGGCAATCTTTCTCTGACCGAGAGCCAGAGAATCGATCTTCTGTTCAATAGAATCCATCCTTGCAAGAAAGTCATCTCTAGTAATAAACGGAGAGTTACATCCTGTAAAAAGTACAAGCACAGATATAAGAAGAGTTAGAAGGATAATCTTTTTCAACTGAATCAACCCCCTCCCGCGGGAATGGTAATGAACTCAAGTGGCAGAAAAGTCATTTCAATTTCTCTGCCCTTAAAATACTCCTTCAAGAGACCCAGACCGGAAACCAAATAATCATAATCGCCCAACACTTCAATTACTATTGGCGTAATTTGAGTAGGTACATCATCTATTATAACAGTTGCTCCTACGCAACGCACGTAAGTATACGGCATTATTCTCTTCCCATTTAGTGAGATCTTAGTTGCCCTCAAGGCATATAGTTCATTCAAGATCATGAGGATGTCGCTGTCGTGAAGTATGCTGCTTCCTTTGAAGCCAGACTCAATTCGTATTCGAACACCTTTTCCAACTTCTTCACTATAAGACTCATTTGTAGAACTTGACGAGACTTTCATGGTCTCAACAGATTTCTTCAGATCGAATGTACTTGATTCAAGTAATGTCTTCAACTCTTCTACCTGCCACTCGAGCGAGACTACTTTTCCCCTAATCCCTTCTAACTGAGACGAGTAATCTATTACATCTCTCCTATCAAGTGAGCCAATAGCATTTTGAATGTTCTTGACATCGGCAGATAATTTCGTAAGTGAATCAACAACTGCAGAACCACCTATAGAATTTGACGCTGAATCCATCTCTGCAATGATTTCTTCGAAGTCCGAGATGATCCCCGAGAGATCACTTCTCACCTCGATTGACGAAAGTGAGTCTAGACTGAGATTGAGCTGGGAAACCCTTTCTGACATTATTTGAAGTTTGTTTTCAATTTCCTTGGTGCTGAGACTCGAAATCATTTGATCGCCAAACCGCTTAAGAAAGTAGATGTTGAAGAAAGCACCCAAAGCTACAATAACAACAAAGACAATAAGAAGAGCCCAGATTCCTTTCAAGCTTTTCACTCCAAAACAAAAGCGGCGGCAACTCTGGCCGCCGCAGAGTCTACGACACTATTTTACCTTTTCCTTCAGTTCCTTTCCAGGTACAAACTTAGGAACTTTTCCGCCCGGAATCGTGATGGGCTTCTTGGTTCTCGGATTGACACCCTTTCTGGCCTTTCTTGAAGCTACCATAAATGTGCCAAAGCCAACCAGTCTCACAACGTCTCCCTTAGACAGTGTCTTTTCAATTATCTCGATCACCGTGTCCAAGGTTTTTCCAGCATCCTTCTTAGTAACACCCGTTTTCTCAGCGATTTCAGCGATGAGTTCTTTTTTGTTCATACTGTTCCCCCCTTCGCATGAGATGTCGCTATTATTCTACCACTCAGAGCCTAAATTACCAAACTCCTTATAGAGGGCTATTTTGGCCTTCTCAACTAAGAAAACCGCCATTAGAGTCCTGATTCGCTTCTAAGCTCTCGATTTGGCCTTCAAAGCTGGTAAGCAGTCGTCACGCTGAAGAAATGAGTGTATAATTGCTAGTGGAGGTGGTCTTTATGAAAAAAACCATGATTACATTCTTGTTAGTGCTCCTGACCGTGATTTCTTTCGGGTTAAACTTCATCAATCCAGTCGGTCCCACACTTATTCCGATCGCCGAGTTACTCTCTTCAAACATCTCCGAAGAAATACCCGGCCTTGAAGTCAATCTTTGGAGAAGCGTTGACGAGGCAATATCCTTGTTGGTGACTGAACGGGCTCAGATCAGCCTTCTCCCCGTCACTGTTGGGGTCAAGCTTGCTGCGTCCGGGGTAGACATAAAACTCGCCGCAGTTAGCATGTGGAACGGCTTTTATTTCATGTCTTCGGAAAAGGCTATATTTGGAATAGATGATCTAATTGGCACCGAAGTGTACACGCTTCATGCTCCGGGTCAGACGGCCGACACTATTATGCGAGGCGCGCTTGCATCGAAGGGATACGAAGTTGGAAGAGATGTAACAGTTGTGTACGTTGGAGGAGCAGAAGCTGTTCAGCTTCTTGCAAGTGGAAAGGCAAAGCTTATTCTGGTGCCTGAACCTTTTGCCTCCCTCGCCGAAACGCGTGTGCAGGGAGTCATAAGATCCATGCCTATCGAAGATCTATGGAGCAGTTTCAATGATGAGAAAATTAGCATTCCTACTTCGGGAATATTCGTGAGTGGCAGTCTCGATAGAGGAGTTGTCGAATCATTCTTACTCCTGTACCAGCAGTCAATGAACCTATCTCTTGCTAACCGAGAGAAGACTGCACAGATTGTATCGGAAAAGATGGGCGGATTCCCAATTCCCGTATTGCAGAAGGCAATGGACACGGCAGGTTTTCTCTTCCTAACCGCTGAAGAGGCGAAGAAAGAAACTGTAATCTATCTTGAAAAGCTTCGCGAACTGAATCCCGAACTGACGGGTGATGTTGACCTAGATGCCCTCTTCTTCTAAGAGAAAGTATCTTGCACCGATTCTTTCAGTCAGTTTTCTGATACTGATCTGGTTTGTTGCTTCACAACTTGTGTCAAGCAGCCTCCTGTTACCGGGGCCTGGCGAGACCGCACGTGAATTAGCCAGGATCGTCTCAAGCGCAAGAGGCTGGTCGAACATAGCCGAGACGTGCTTAAAGGCGTTTATCGGGCTGTTTCTTGCTCTTGGGTTTGCCCTTGTTGCTGGATTCCTGATGGGACTGCTGGATGCTCTCTATGATCTTCTAAGACCCGTTGTCGTTATTCTTCAGTCCATACCCATAGTTTCCTGGCTTGCACTGGCAATTTTCTGGTGGGGAGTTGGCTTCTCCTCCCCTGTATATATAGTATTCCTTACCTTGTTTCCGATCTTCACAATAAACATTGCAGAGGGCGTAAGAAACGTGGATAAGAAGCTTGTTGAAATGGCCAAGATCTACAAGATTCCCAAGAATACAGTTTTCGGAAAGATCTATCTCGCTTCGGCATTTCCTTTTATCGTATCCTCAATGAGAGTGGGCGTAGGAATCATGTGGAAATCCGTCGCTGTTGCGGAGTTTATGGTGGGAACTTCGGGAATAGGGAGAGCAATATCTGATTCGAAATATTCTATCAACATTGAAAGAGTCTTTGCGTACACTTTGATTCTGATTATTCTGGGCATCTTAACAGAGAAACTTCTCGACTTGTTAGTCAGAAGGGGTAGCCGGTATGCGCTTAAGAATTAGCAATCTCAGCAAGGCTTTCGACGGAGAAACAATAGTAGACAAATTCTCCTATTCTATTGAAGGCGATTTCTTTCTCACAATTCTGGGAAGTTCGGGCTGCGGTAAGACGACTCTATTGAGAATTATCAGCGGCATACTCAAACCCGAAAGGGGAATGGTGGAAGTTGACAGCGAGCGGCTTGGATTCGTTTTTCAAGACGACAGGCTCATCCCGTGGTTGACGGCGGCTCAGAACATCTCTATTATCGCTCCAGAAAGCAATCCGGTCGAATTTCTTTCATTTGTGGGACTGAAGGGGCAGGGAGACAAGTATCCTTCTCAGCTTAGCGGTGGAATGAGAAGGAGACTGAACATAGCAAGGGCACTTGCCTTCAATCCCGATCTCATTCTCATGGACGAGCCCTTCGGCTCCCTTGATGTCGTCATAAAGGATCGCCTAATCGATGACATCCAGAAGATCTGGATTGATAGGAAGATCAGCGTAATCATGGTGACTCACGATCCCTCCGAAGCGGCAAGACTCTCTACAGAAATAATGCTTGTGCGGGACAAATTCTCGAATATCGAGTCCATACACCTTGGAAATCCTATTGAAAGAAGCCCGGATGAGATAGATAGAATTGCCAGAAATCTGCTATCCAGAATGAAGGAATCTTCTTCATTTGTTCAATGAAACGTGCGTAATTTGAAATACCCTTGTTGTAATATTTGCTGGCACAGAGGTGATTTAAATGTCAAAGATTTATGAACTGATCGTCGATCTGAATAGTTTCGAGTTCAAGAAGACTATTGACGTAGTATTAGATCCTGACTTCACCGAAGAGCTGAGGCTTTCAAGTCAGGTAAACGTTCACGTTGAGTTATACAAAGACAAAGACTCGATTATTGTGACAGGTTCAGTCAGGACGGTTATCGAAGACAACTGCGCTCGTTGCCTGAAGGAAGTGTCAATTCCTATTGAAGGGACAATCGAGGCCACCTATGTTCTCAAGGATTCTCTTCCTCTTATGAAAGAGGGCACAAGCGATGATCTGGAGAATTTTCTGCAGTTTGAAGGAGATCTCCTTGACTTGTCAGAACGCGTTATAGAGGCTATAATTGTTGAGGTTCCTCAGAAGGTTCTCTGCAGGAAAGATTGCGCTGGACTTTGCCCGTATTGCGGAGCAAATCTAAATGAGGAGCCAAATCACTCGTGCCAGAAGAAGGAAGAGCTGCCCGATGGCTGGCACAAAGCGGTGTCCGAGCTCAAATCGAAATTGAAGAGTTAGATATAGGAGGGATTAGAGTGGCCGTTCCAAAGCAAAAAAGAAGCAGAAGCAGAACCCACTTGAAACGTGTGAAGATGTATAGCCCGATCAAGGTTGCTGTTTCTACATGTCCAAACTGTGGCGAACCAAAACAACCACACAGAGTTTGTTTGCACTGTGGTTTTTACGGAGGAAGACAGATTCTTGAGATCGGTGAGTAGTAGATGCAAGGCATAAAGATTGCCCTCGATGCTTATGGTGGAGACAGCGCCCCGGAAGTCAACATAGATGGCTCTTTTCTCGCTCTTAAGGAGTTTCAGGATCTCCAGATAGTTCTGGTTGGCAGAGAAGAAGAACTGAAGCCCCTGTTGAAACAGACTCCAGAGACCTCAAGAATTTCAATAGTTGACGCAAGAGAGGTTTTTCCGATGTCGGAGAAGCCTTCTCTTTTGTTGAGAAAGAAAGAGACCTCGCTCTACAAGGCCGCCCTTCAAGTGAAGGAAGGAAAAGTCGATGCTCTTGTATCAGCAGGTAACACCGGCGGAGTTCTTGCTGCCGCACTCTTTGTCGTTGGCAGGATAAAGGGTGTCGATCATGGTGCAATTGCTGTTCTTGTTCCTTCCAAAAATGGCTTCACCATACTTATCGATGCGGGAGCAAATGCCGAGGTCAGAGCAGAACATCTGCGTGATTTTGGCACGATGGGCTATGAATATGCGAGTCTTCTTGGAAGAGATAGCCCCAGAGTCGGTCTACTCAATGTAGGAGAAGAGCAGGAAAAGGGAACAGAACTGACGAAACTGGCTTATGAATACTTGGGGACCGAGTTAGGAAGCAATTTCATTGGTAATGTTGAGGGCAGAGATATAAATTATGGCGACGTTGATGTGGTAGTCTGCAGTGGATTCGACGGAAACGTTGCAATGAAAGCAATGGAAGGAACAGGGAAGTTAATTTCCGAGACGCTTAAGAGAGAGATCAAGAATAGCGGTCTGTTTGGTCTTATTGGTGCTCTTTTTCTTAAGCGAGCACTGGGAAGACTTAAGAAGACAATGGATCCCAGCGAATACGGCGGCGCCTTCGTTCTCGGAGTTAAAGGGGCTGTCGTTAAGGCTCACGGAAACTCAAACGCTCTCGCTATAAAGAATGCGATCAGAGTAGCATATCAAGGGGTAAAGGGCGGCCTTGTCAAGAACCTTGAAAACAAGCTTGGGGGAAAGTAGCTTGTGCGGCATCGTCGGAATGGTAGGCAAAGACCTTACAATTAGGAAGCTGGTCGACGCTTTGAAGAAGCTTGAGTACAGGGGATATGATTCGGCCGGTGTCGCGGTGAATAACGGGTATGAACTGAAAGTGATGAAAGCAGTTGGGAAGATCTCCTCCCTTGAGAAACTTCTGGACGGAGATCTTGATTCATCTATTGCACAGGGAATAGCCCATACAAGGTGGGCAACCCACGGAGGACCGTCTGATTTCAACGCACATCCTCATACTGATTGCACCGGAAAAATTGCAGTCGTTCACAACGGGATAATTGAGAACTTCGATGAACTGAGGGTCGAGCTTGAGAAAAAAGGCCACATATTCAAATCGGTAACAGACACGGAGGTAATCGCTCATCTGATTGAAGATCACTATTCGGGCGACATTGTTGCTGCTGTAAGACATATGTTAGTGGATCTGGAGGGCGCTTACGCAATTGGAGTCGTCCATCAGGACCATCCCGATGTGATCGTGGCAGCGCGCAAAGGAAGCCCTCTTGTCGTAGGGTCGGCTGGACAGGGTGGATATCTTGCTTCTGACGTTACTCCCTTACTCAAGTACCTTCGTGACGTCTATTTCGTAGATGACGGAGAATTGGCCATAATTCGGCCGGAGAGTATTAACATAACCAGAATTGATGGCTCAGTTGTCAAAAAGTCTGCGACAAGGATCACATGGAGCGAGGACTCTGCGGAAAAGGGCGGTTATGCTCATTTCATGCTCAAAGAGATATTCGAAGAACCGCAGACTCTTCGGAACGCTCTTACGGGAAGAATCAAGGCCGGTTCGCCCAATTTCAAAGAAATCGATCATCTGCAGGATGATATAAAGAAGGCTAGATCTATTACCGTTCTGGCATGCGGAACCAGTTACCATGCGGGCCTCGTCTTTCAGAGATTCATTCAGGACTATTCAAATATCCGCGCAGAAGTGGAGGTTGCTTCAGAGTTCCGTTATAGAAGGCTATCAGAGAACTTCGCCGACCTGGTCATTGCGATTTCCCAATCAGGAGAAACCGCAGACACTCTCGAAGGTATCCGAAAGGCAAGAAGGATGGGAGCTAAAGTAATATCTTTGACAAACGTTGTCGGATCTACGATATCGAGAGAAAGCGATGCTGTGATTTATATAAATGCAGGCCCGGAGATAGGTGTGGCGGCTACGAAGACTTATGTAGCGCAGCTCGCGGTACTGATTCTTCTGGGGGCAGGCATAGCGAAGATTGTGGGCTCTAGTACAAGCGATATTGCAATGATCGTGAATGAACTGGAAGGTATGCCCACAGTTTTCGAGAATACGCTTCCAGCCGCTAAAGAACAGTGTAAGAGACTGGCAGCGGAATACTCTGATTTCAAGCATTTCATGTACATTGGCAGAGGTTACAGCTATGCAACAGCTCTAGAAGGAGCCTTGAAGCTCAAAGAGATAAGCTATATCCATGCCAGCGGTTATCAGGCCGGAGAGCTTAAGCATGGCCCTATAGCTTTGCTAGACAAGGATTTCCCGGTTTTTGCCATCGTCCCTGAAGATGAACTGAAATCGAAGATGATCTCCAACATAATGGAGACCAGAGCTCGAGATGCTAAAGTTGTAGCCATCTGCTCTGAGAACGACAGGGAAGTTGCAAAGGCAGTGAACAGTCGAATCGAGGTTCCTCGTGTTCTCGATCCACTCTACCCGCTGGTGATGTCACCATATTTGCAACTCTTCGCATACTACATAGCGCTAAGAAGAGGGCTCGATCCAGATAAACCCAGGAATCTCGCGAAGAGCGTCACTGTTGAATAGAGCGAAATCTGCCGATCATGTGGACCATGATATAAGAATGGGCGTTTCACTAGACAGCATGAGTTGAAACTATTGCTCTTGAAGGAGAGCGAAAGAGAGCTGATCAGTTCCCGCCTGAGCTGGGGGAGTGCGATCTTCAGAGCGTACCTCTTCAGCGATTGTGCGGCCCTCCTACATCAAAGGAGGACTCTGGGAGCAATAATGCAGCAGTTAAAATGGGAGATAGACTGTTGGTTCTGGGGCAAGGGTCTATTCTTGATAAAGAAGCAGGTCTGCTGGAATTTTGTGATTTCGGTGGACGGCGAACGGTGAACCGTCAACGTATAACTATGATATGAACAGGAGAATCAATTTGGATAACGTAGTGAAGGAAATTGCGGACATTCTGGATGAAAAACATGGAGAAGACATCGTAATACTGGACGTCTCAAAGGTGTCAAATCTATCTGATTACTTTGTCGTAGCAACTGCCAATTCTGACCCCCATATGGATGCTCTTCGAGAGGCGATACTTGATTACGTCCAGAAGGAAGATGTGGAGATCATTTTCTACGACAAAGGAAAGGGATATGACTGGATGGTAATCGACGGTGGTTATTTCATCGTCCACATATTCAGCAGGAAGGGTAGAGAGTTCTACTCTCTCGAAGATCTTTGGTTGAACGCAAAGAGATACACATATAGAGATCTCGTCAAAGACGGGGACAACACACGGCAGTAATCGTCATCGATCCCGGTGCCCCAATAAGCGCTAAGCGTTGCTCTTTATGAACTACTTAAGATTTGCTTGAACTCGGTCTTTACCCTCTAGAACGAGCTGGACCGATTGTGACAGGGTGTGTCATTTCTATCTGAAAAGAGAGTTCAGTAGAAATCACTGAATGGAACGCATCCATCGGCATGAACGCTCCTCGGGAGAGGAACTGGGAAGAGTATTGAGGAATTCTGCAGCTTATTAGGGTCGATCGTTGACGAAGCCGGAGGTAAACCAAAACGGAGGTGTATTTGTGTCGGTAGTATCAATGAAGCAGCTTCTCGAAGCCGGAGTTCACTTCGGTCACAGAACGAGAAGATGGAACCCCAAGATGAAGCCGTATATCTATGGTGAGCGAAAAGGTATCTACATTGTGGATCTTCAGAAGACCTTGAAGCTCATCGAAGAGGCCTATGAGTATGTGAGAAATTCTGCTCAGGAAGGTGCAACGTTCCTTTTTGTTGGCACTAAGAGACAGGCTCAGCAGATCGTAGAGGAAGAAGCGAAGAGATGTGACTCTTTTTACGTCAACAACCGCTGGCTCGGCGGACTTCTTACGAACTTCACCACGATCAAGAAAAGAATCGAAGCTTTGAAGAACTTCGAAGAAATGGAGGAGTCTGGAAAACTCGCTGCTCTGCCGAAGAAAGAGCAGAGCATGATAAATAAAAGACTCGATAAGCTTAGAAAGAACCTGAGCGGTGTCAAGGAAATGCAGAAGCTTCCCGATGTTATCTTCATTGTTGATCCCAAACAGGAAGAGATTGCCGTGGCAGAAGCGAACAAACTCGGAATAAAAGTCATAGGAATTGCAGATACTAACTGCGACCCTGACGTCATCGATTTCATTATTCCAGGCAATGATGACGCAATCAGAGCCATTCAGCTAATCGTACATACGATGGCCGATGCGATTCTTGAGGGCAGAGAGGGTCTCAACGCCGCTGCTCTCGAAACAAAGAAAGAGTCAACTGACGAAAACACTGTCGAAGTTTCTTCAGATGAAGGGAAACCTTCTGAAGGAGTGGTCGATGGCTCAGATGATTCAGAGGACGAAGAATAATAGAAGCAACTTAAGCCTTTAGTAATTCGGGGAGCTGAAAGGCTCCCCGTTTCTTTTGCTCACCATCACCCACATCATCTTCTCTGAAGCTAAGTTATCTTGTTCCTTAGTTGCAGAATCAGTGATCATTATCAATTACCTGTTTGCTGTAGAATATAATCAATTACCCGAGTTCGAAATGACATAGATAAACACAACGCATGAGTTCATTGCCCTGAAAGGCTTATAGAACTTGTGAAGATTCTGAGTGTGAGTGTGTTACTAGGCCTTTAGCTGGATTTCGAAGTAGGTCGGAGGTGCTTTAACCTAAAGCCTGCACAGGATATCACACTGTTTGCCTGTCAGTTCTGTGGTCTTGTAGACTTCATTTTCATTCACAGAAAAATGGCCGAGTTGTATTCTCTTACTCCAGGTAATCCCTGTCCTTTTCCCTGCTATCCTAACTAGAAGAAGAGCAAGCCAGCAAAGAAAGATGCGCGATCTTATCCTTTCTTTCTTTTTTCTGTCTAACTCGGGTAGTCAATAGTTCGTTGAAGAAATGAAAAGGGTTTTCCGCGAAAAGTTTCTTTGAGTATCACGATTCACGGTCAATTAGCCACGTAGTTTTATTCCATTTTACAATGTTATATCTTTGTTAAGGCGTAGTAAAAATCACGAATTTAGCGAAAGTCGATCGCGAATAGAAAATCATTCGTATGTACTTCTATCAACTGCTCTTTAGTGGGAGGAACCGAGTAAGGTGCAAAGTGATGGACGTCTCTTAGTCCATTGAGAAAATCGTATATCATATAATAGGTCATATGATTGCATCTTATGTATTGATCATAATAATGATACTTATGTAGGAATCGTTTATAATAGTCATGTACTCCAGGTGAATTGACCGCAAGTTTGGAGGATGACACATGACGAGATACAGGAATACGATTCTAATAAGCGTTTTACTTTTCATAGCCTTGGTATTCAGCAGCTGCGTTCCAAGGGCACAACTCTTTACTATTGAAGTGGTTTCGCAAAATCCGATTTCAGTTGCACTTCTTTCCAGCATTGAACAGGCGGACTTCTCGACCTCCGACGTCAAGAAGACACCGCTGGTGCTGAATCTCAAACCGGAAGAGACGGTGATTGTGAAGGTCATTGATGAGGATGTCTCTGATGATATAGATGAGGTGTATCTTTTTCATAGCTGGGCCGATGGATCTGTAGCCAACCCAAGAGTAATAACGGCGGACTCAAACAAGAAATTCGAAATCAAGACGAAGAAGAGCGTGAGGGTTTCTATTACATCAAATCCGAAAGGGCTTGTTGAAATTGAAGGAAGCGGTTTCTACCCTGTGGACACTGTACTGACTGTAGTGACTCCCGGTGAGGTTGGTGGATATCGCTTCTCTCATTGGAAAGTCAATGGGATCGCTGATTACAATGAGAGTCTGACCATAAAGCTCGAGTCGCCCGTCAAGATAGAGGCTGTGTACGAACAGGAAACTCTAAGGACGCTCAGAGTCGAGACGGATCCGAAAGGACTAAAAGTTACTATAGATGGCAAAGAGGTCGAGAGTCCTTATGTTGCTGAGTTTGAAGACGGCGCTTCACGCGCTCTTGGCTTCGCTCCTCAGGAGAAGGATCTTAGTAACTCAGTTGAAGGTCCAGATACCCGGTATTCTTTCAAGTCATGGAGCGATCAAGATGGAAGCAACCCCAGAAATGTGTTTCTAAAAAGCGACCTCTCTCTAAAAGTACTTGCGATGACAGAGTTCCTTGTCCAGTATTCAACATTACCTGAGGGTATAGCGACTCTTAAGGACGTGAGCTGGGTAGAAAAGGGAGATACTGTTTCCTTCGAAGCTCCGGTGGTATCTGGTTATGAATTCACACACTTGGAAGTGAACGGTGAGCGAGCAGATGACAAAAGCTTATCGTTGGTTGTTGATTCTCCCAAGAGTGTCACTGCGCACTATGAACTCAAAGGTTATCTCTTCTCCGTCAAAACAGAACCGTCCGGAGTTGAGGTAAAGATTGATGGAGTGGCGAAGATTTCTCCGGCTTCCGTTCCGGGTACTCACGGCAGCTCTGTGAGTGTCGAGATTCCAGGTCCTCAAATGAAAGATGTAACTGACCTTGTTCCAGGATTAGATACTCGTTATACGTTCAGTAAATGGGGCGATTCCAATACATCCAATCCGAGAACAATAGTGCTTGAGGCGGATAAGGAGGTTTTCGCGAATCTAGAGACGGAGTACCTTGTCGAGACAGGCACCTAC